>NZ_CP025572.1:648068-687432 GCF_018336975.1 Marinomonas sp. CT5
TCTTTTGATTGTTTGAGCAGGTGTCTCTTTGGCTTTCGGGGATTTAGACATGGGTAGCCTCACTTTGGTAGACCAATCCATTTTGCCGTGTTTTCGAAGCCAAGTCAGCACCGTTGATCGCCCTTGGATTCCATAGATTTTTTGAGCTTGCTTATAAGTCATGTCGCCTTTTTCGACGGCCATCACTATCTGTAATTTAAAGCCCATTGTGTAGTCACGTTGAGTACGCTTGCGCTTGGTATTACTTGATGTCCCCATAATAGGTCTCCTAGGTGTAAACCTATTTCAGGACGGGACAGCTTAGTAAAAAAAGCCCTTGCTAACCTGTTAGCAAGGGCTTTTTTATGCGTTTATTAAACGCTTTACTGAGTAACGAAGCTGGCAAATAAAATGTCTTTGACCGGAGAGACGTTAGTCTCTTTTTGTAAGGCGTCATTGACGGCTAGTGCGGCTTCTTCGCGGGTTTTTTCTCTGGCGATTGCTCCTGTGACTTGCTCAGTAGTGCGAGAGCTTAGAAACATGACTAATGAGTCTCTTATTAAGGGCATGTTATGTGTTATTAAATCTTTGTAATCCGCTTCTGTACGAATACTAATGCTGGTTTTTATGTATTTTAGTTGGCCTTCGCTGGAAAGATGATTGACAACAAAATCTGGTTTTAGCTCTACGTAGGCGTAATTAACGGCACCCTCTTCGGCATGTACTGCAATACTTGTTAACACACTTACTAATATTAGGGCCAATAAACAGGGCTTTTTGTATAGTGACATTATCAGTGACATTTCGGGCTCTCGTTTTCATTCCAATAGGCAGTATACTAACTGGCATTAAAGCTTTATGTCAGTAGTATTTTGCACTTTCCTGTTTTGCTACTGTCATATTTTTTAGTCTATGGAAAATATCTCATTAGTCACGTTTAGGAATTTATATTTATGTCTACGCTTTTATCTGCTCGACGTTTTCATGGTTTGGTTGCTTTTACTGCTTTTATACTTTTGGCAGTGGCTTTTTATATGGAATATCAAATGGGCTTGGAACCTTGCCCTTTATGTATGTTGCAACGCATTGTATTTTTCTGCGTTGGTGTCGTGTCTTTGATATCGGCGTTAACGGCGGGTGAAAAGGTTCGGAAAATATCATCTTGGTTTGTGGTCGTTTTATCTTTTGCTGGTGCTGCACTAGCCATTCGTCATTTATATTTACAGAACTTGCCTATGGATGAACTTCCTGCTTGTTTACCTGGTTTAAGTTATATGTTTGAGGTTTTTCCATGGCAAGAGATCATGCAAGCAATGGTAATGGGTACGGGGGAGTGTGGTGATGTGGTTTGGACTTTCTTGGGTATTAGTATTCCTGGCTGGACGCTAGTGGCTTTTATTAGTATGGCTGTGATTAATATGTTCATTGCGTTACGGGCAGTAAAATAGTTTTTATTTTAGGTATTAGTAATGAATATTTTTGTAAAAAGGATCTGATACAAGGTTACAAATCCCTTTCTGTGATTATCTTGCAGGGGGTTGCGTATCGGAATATGCTTGAGTGAACTGTTTAATAATAATTAACGCTTGATGGAGTCTGCATATGTTAGAAGGTTGTAAAACAGCTCAAGAGCGATGGGGTGGTGTGCATGTAATCATCGACCGCTGGTTGGAGCAACGACGAAAACTGGTGGAAATTGCCTTATACCTTCGCGATCGTGGAGAAATGACCCCAACAGATACGCCTAAAATACAAGCAATGTGTGAAATGCTCGTGGATTATGTTTCAGCGGGACATTTTACTGTTTATGAACAATTGGCAATAGAAGCAAAAGAGTTTCATGATGATGGTGCCGTAGTGTTGTTGGGTGAGTTATTGCCTCTTATTGATAGTTCAACCGAGGTCGCTATTGAATTTAACGATAAGTACGATACTAAGGAGCATTGTAATGCTCAGCTTGAGGCTTTGCCTTTTTCTCTCCAAGCCTTGATTGTTGTGATGGCTGAACGATTTCAGTATGAAGATCAGTTAATTAAGGAACTGCATGAAGCGCACAGTGAAAAAAACGCTTGAGCTTGGTCTAGCGGTTGTTTGTTTGACGGCTTTGTTGTCTTGTTCCGCTGAAGCTCCTGTTCGAACGGCTCAATATGCTAAGCAGGGGTTATATTCTGCTGTGTTGAGCGATGATGGCTCATCGGCTTTGGTTGGTTCTATTCAACATGGTGGCAGTTATTGGGTGAATGCAGTGAATGAGCGCCGCTTTAATTGGAATCATGTTAAAGGTGAATATTCATCACTTTATGGAGTGGATATTGACCCAAGTGGTCAATATGCGGCAACGGGCGGGGGTCGTACTTTAGTTCTGTGGAGTACGGTGACAGGTAAATCAGAGGGCTTCTGGACAACGCCGGGGGATGTGCAATCATTAAAGCTTACCCAAAATGGTGATTATGCGTTAGTTGGTTTGAATGACCAAACGGCACGCTTTTTTGACATAAAGCGGGGTGGTATTAAACAAACTCTACGGACTGGTGCCACTGTACGTGCTGTTGATGTAACGTCAGATGGTTTGCTTGGTATTACGGGGGATGATGCTTCTAATGTAACTCTTTGGGATATGCAAACTGGTGAAAAAAAGTATCAGTGGTCATTAAGTAATATCATTGGCAGTGTAGCTCTTTCCACAGATGGAAAATATGCGTTTGGAGCGGCCCAATTAGGCAATGCTAAGATTTGGTCGACAAGGACGGGTAAAGAGTTAACCAATATTGATACAGGTGCATTAGAATATCGCCATGCCTCGATTAGCCAAGCGGTTTTTTCAAGTGATGACAGGAATGTTCTTATTGGTGAAGTGAATAGTAAAGTATCATTGATTCAAGTAAGTACTGGTGCCGTTCAAAAAGAATGGGAGCTTTTCACGCCGAATGGACGTCCAAGTGGAGCCAGTGTTTTAGCGTTGGCTTTTGGTAAAGGTAATCGTTATTACGCGATAGGTAGTAATGGTTATTTAAACGTATTGGAATAACTTATGTCTTATCAGGACGCTGAGTCGTCTTCTTCTAAATTGGATCAAAAAACGCTTCATTTGCCCTATAGGTTAGGTGCTTTCTTGGCTCTTCAAGCCTTTTTTTCTATTGCTGCTGGGGCTTTTGGTGCCCATGGTTTAACTGAAATACTTGACCCAAAATCGCTTGGCTGGTGGCACACGGCAAGTCAATATCTTATGTATCATGCTTTAGGCGGGTTAGTCGTGGTGGCCTTGTCTGCTTATTTACCCTCAACGAAAAGTATTTTACTGTTTTTTTGTGTCGGTAATTTGCTATTTGCTGGCAGTTTATATGCCATGGCTCTAACGGGCTACACTTTGCTTGGAGCGATAACCCCCCTAGGTGGATTATGTTATCTCATAGCTTGGGGTCTGTTAGCGTCGCGTCTATGGCATTGTCGTCATTAAAAGCCTAGTGAATGTAACGCAAGCTCGCCATGATACCGCCCAAAAAAGCAGGACATTAAATACTTTTTTCGTTAGGATAGCGCCCTGCTAGTCTTAGCTCAAAAGACACAACTGCCTAATAAGTGATCTAAAACGATGGTTAGGTTGGCCTAGGCTCATTAAAATAGAACATATTTAAGCGATATTTAATCATGCAAGAGCAAGAAACAAATACTCAAGAACCTATTAAAAAACGCACCATTCGTAGCTTTGTTGTACGTGGTGGTCGTATGACTGAAGGTCAACAAAAGAATTATGACACGAACTGGGCTGTATACGGTTTAAATCTTGCTGATGGGCGAATTGATTACGCAACTGTGTTTGGCCGTGAATCGGATGTGGTTATTGAAGTAGGCTTTGGTATGGGCGCTTCGCTCGTTGAAATGGCAAAAAATGCACCAGAAAAAGATTTTATTGGTATTGAAGTGCATCCGCCCGGTGTTGCTAAATTAATGATGTTGGCAAAAGAAGAAGGCATCATAAATATACGTGTCTATTGTGATGATGCGATTGAAGTGATGGCAAATGCCTTACCTCAAAAAGCCGCAAGCGCATTTCAGTTGTTTTTCCCAGATCCATGGCATAAAAAGAAGCACAACAAGCGCCGTATTGTTCAGCCTTTGTTTGCTCAACAAGTTGCGAATGTTATAAAAGAAGGTGGTTTTTTTCATATGGCAACAGACTGGCAGCCTTACGCCGAGCATATGATGGAAGTGATGGAGGCCCAAGATGGCTATCAGAATGCCGTGGGCAAAGGTTTATACCACCCTCGCCCAGAATCTCGACCATTGACGAAATTTGAACAACGCGGTGAGCGTCTTGGTCACGGTGTTTGGGATTTGATTTATAACGTTATGAGGTAGTTGAATAAACGGCTAATATATTGCCTCATTGATATATTTAGTCTACGTGTTTTTTTAATATGAATAATTTTATTCCTTTACAGAGAGGTATGTTGTGACAAAAGGTCAATTATCACAAGAAAAAACGGATCCAGCTGCCGTATTGGCAAGAAATCAGTATGATCATCGTGATGATGAAATTGATTTAAAAGAACTTCTAATAGCTTTATGGCAGGGTAAGTTTATAATTATTGCAGTGACAGTCTTTTGTACCGCAGTAGCTATTATATATTCATTGAAAGCAAAAGATGTTTGGACAACAGAAGCTATTATTACCGAGCCACAAATAAGTGACTTTGCTAATTACCAGAAAATGGTAAATGATTTTCAGCCTATTTTTGATGTTTATCAAGGTGGAACAATACTGATTAGTCAGCAGCTAAATAGCTTTGTTTCGTCTAAATACTTATTTCAAATTTATTTGCAACAATACAGCGCTAGAAGTAATAAAAAAGACTTTATATCTTCTTTTGGTGATTTTAAAGCAGAGTTGGAACGGATACGTGAGACTGCTAATGATAATGAGTATCGAGCCGCAGAGTCTAGCTTGTATGATGGGTGGTATAATAGGCTGCCTCAACCTTCAGGGAAGTCAGGAAATTCGTCTTTAAAAAGTATTGCTGGAGATGCTGAAAAAAGCTTTGCTTTTTTGAATGGGTATATTAAATACATCGAGAATCAGGCTCGTAGTGTTATAATTGCGAATCTGAATTCTGTTATTGAAAGTAAGCACAATGAATTAATTCAACAAAAAAATATATTAATGGATCAGGCCAAGAGTCGCTTAAAAGATGAGAGAGAGCTTGCTAGATATGCTTTGCAAATAGCTAAAGTGGCAGGTGTGGACAAACCCCAGCAGAACTTAGGTGATCAAGAAATATTTGCCATTAATATTGGTTCTAATGCATTGGAAGCAAAAGTAAGAGTTCTGGATAGCCTTAGTGTTGATCAGCTTAGTTTGATAGAGCCAAGATTGCAGGTGATTAATTCAAAATTGAATTTGCTAAATACTTTGAAAGTGAACCCAAATGTGGTTTTTAACACTTTTCAATATGTTGAGGAGCCTGAAATACCTCTTAGTCGAACGTCGCCAAAAAGAAGGCTTATTGCTATTTTAGGATTGCTGCTGGGTGGTGTGTTAGGTTGCTTTATCGTATTGGTAAGGTTCGCATTTCGAGATAAGTGATGCATAGAAAAATAACAAAAATCGATCTAAGATGCTGTTCACTTAATCGGAACAGCATGACGAGGTAGTAGATATTTTGTCTTTGATAGCTTCACCAAACTAGGTCAACTTTTCACTCAAAAAAATAAATTACACACTTCAGATCTTAGCTCCTTAAGATGTATTCCTGTTTTCAACTCTGGCTTAGCTGCGGCCATCGAATTAAGGTGAAGGTAATAAAAGCAAACGTCGTTGTAAAACGTTCCTCGCCCCTTGACTAGAACATACTGCAGCATAACCTTTCTCTTGACGTACGATGTTGTTTGGTAGTAGCTTCACTCGCATTTCATGATGAATTAATCGATTTATGGCCTGCACGATAACTAATTTTGGTAAGAAGTCGCTCCGATACTAATTTCTCCGAACAAGTATTTAAGCGTCTAGTTACTTCTTTGATCGATTCATCCCTAAAGAGAGATACCCCTGATATAAACCAAAGAAATGGCTCTTCAGGTGGGTGTCGTTGCTTGATATTAATTTTCAAAGAAAGAGTTGATGCGGGCTCAATCCACTCAACTGGAAAATTTTGAGGAAGGTTGAGTGATCTGAAAATGAGAGGAGTTCATAGGTACTGAGAAGTAACTGCTGAATAGATGCAAAAAATCCGATTAAAAAACTTAACCGGATTTTCTGGGGCAATTTAATTAAACTCAACCCTTAAGTGACCCCATAAAGTTGGACACTTTATTAACCGGCTAACATTGCCTGATTTCGGTACTCTACCGGAGTCAGGCCATTTAACCCCATTTTTATTCGTTTCGTATTGTAGTAATCAATATACTCTTCAAGTTTTTGGATCAGATCATCTGCATCTTCGAAGGTTTCTCCGTGGAATATTTCCGTTTTTAGTAATGCAAAAAAAGTTCTCTGCCATAGCATTGCCCAAACAATTTCCTTTTCGTGACATACTTTGTTGTAGCCCTTGTTTCTCCAAAAGATATCGTGTTTGCTTTTGCTGGTACTGCCAACCCTGATCACTGTGTAATATCGGTATTTCTCCTTCTTTTAGGCTACTCATCGCTTCTTTTAGCATGTCAGTCACGAGCGGTAAATGCGCTGTCTTTTTAATTTGGTAGGCAATCACCTCTTGGTTAAACAGATCNATTACTGGGGACAAGTATACTTTTTGCCCTTTAATATTAAACTCTGTCACGTCGGTGACCCATTTCTCATTCGGTCTGTCCGCTTTAAAATTTCGGCATAAGAGATTGTCCGCGATACGTCCTATTTCGCCTCGATAAGAGCGATAGCGTTTAGGTCGTACCTTAGATTTAAGCCCCAATAACCTCATCAGTTTTTGCACTGTTTTATGATTCAGTCCTATTTTGGCTTTACGGAGCTCAGAGGTGATGCGTCGATAACCATAACGCCCTCTATGCTCATGGAAGATCTCTTGTATCTTTTCCTTCGCTTCTGTGTACTAATCTGGCCGTGTTAATCGTTGGCAATGGTAATAAAACACACTTCGCGCTAGCGATCGAAGTAAATTCGGTAGTTTATACGGATCTTTTAATCCTTGGGCGATTGACGTTTTTTCTTCGCTTGTTGGCGTTTCATCTCGTCCAAGGCTTCTAACTTTTTTAGAACGGCAACCTGGTAATCCTCCCTTTTTTAACTCAGTTCAAAAGTAGAGGTTAAGCAGCCGTTAGAGGTGGCTTACCTCCGTTGGCTGTATGTGGCCTTTCATGATTGTAAAACCACAGCCATTCTGTTGCATAGTCTTGGACTTCTTCTAACGTATCAAATAGGTATTTACTGACCCAGCTGTACCTTACCGTTCGATTGTAACGCTCAATATACGCATTTTGTTGAGGGTTACCTGGCTGAATATAGTCTATTCTGATGTCTTTCTTTTTCGCCCAGTGAACAAACTCATGACTAATAAACTCCGGGCCGTTGTCGCAACGAAGCGCAATAGGCTTCTTTCGCCACTCAAGTAGTTGGTCCAGCACTCGTATTACTCTCTGTGAGGGTAATGAAAAGCCTGCTTCTATTGCCAGTCCTTCACGCTTAAAATCGTCAATCACATTAAAAAGGCGATACTGACGACCATCCGCTAGCTGATCATGCATGAAGTCCATTGACGAAATCTGATCTGATTTGGTCGGTTCTTTCAGAGGCTCCAGTACATTTCGTTTAAGCCGTCGTCTTGGGCGAATGCGTAAGTTCAGAGACAACTCACAGTAAATGCGATAAACACGCTTATGGTTCCAAGAGAGGCCCTTTGTATTGCGCAGGTAGTTGAAGCACTGACCAAAGCCCTAATCCGTTTGCTCTACGGCAAGGTCAACTAACAGTGTGGCAATCTGTGTGTTTTCATCGCTGTTTTGGCTGTGATAGCGATAACAGGTTTCACTGATCGAAAAAACGGAGCAAACCAAACGAATACTCATCTTCCTATTCGCTACGGCGTGTTGAGCCATGATGAGTCGCTCAGACGGCTTTACCACTTTTTTGCCATGGCTTCCTGTATGATCTCTGCCTTTAACCTTTCTTCAGCATACATCTTTTTAAGACGACGATTTTTTTCTTCAAGCTCCTTCATCCGTGCCATTAAGGATGCATCCATACCGCCATATTTGGCACGCCATTTATAAAATGACGCAGCACTCATACCATGTTCACGGCAAAGCTCGGGGACTGGCGTTCCGGCTTCGGCTTGTTTCAAAATCGCCATGATCTGGCTGTCTGTATAACGTGACTTTTTCATGCAGAACCTCTTGCGTTTAGATTACGAGAAAATTCTACTTTTGACTGCTATTAATTTTCGGGGGGATTGCCCTCAGGGATTACCCCCCAATGTTGGTTGTTCAACTATTGGGGGGGTACTTCAACCTTGTTTAACCTAAGGTCGCTTTTTTGTTGCTCGAAAGTAAGAAATCAAATGTTATTTGATTTCTACACTTTCACGGCTGTTGCCAGCATCAAAGTATTCTTGGAATACTTTAGGTGTACGACCACGCCCCGTCCATTCGTGGGTTTCACCATTAACAGTTAAGCGATATTTTGGTTCAACTGTCTTGCCTTTTGTTGCGCCGGCTTTTGGTGTGGTTAGCAATGCAACTTCTTCCATTGTTAGGCCGCTTTTAGCAATTAAGTTTGCGATTTCTTCTGCTCGAGCAGATTTTAGTGCTTGCTCTGCTTCACGAGCCGCTTCTTCTTCTTTTGCTTTTTCTAGTGCATTGCTGAAGCCTGCGATTAGATTTTCAAGTTGAGCAACGCTCAACTCTTTTGCTGCGGCGCGTGCTTTTGCTTTATTTCCTGCTAACTCTAGTAATAAACTCATTGGTGTCCCCTATTTATCTGTTAAGAACTTATTGGATATGATTCTATACTGAAAAGAGATCCATCTTTTACGCTCAGTAGTATTTGTTAAATATAGTTAGACTTAAGGCTTCCATTTGTATGGAGAAGATAAAGTTTTCAAACTACTCATTAACTATAATTGAGGTGTGTAAGTGTTTTATCTGATGTCGAAAGTCTAACATTAATTTATTTTGAAAGATTAACTTTATATTAGTATATCTTGGCGTGATTTTATAATATTTCAAGTTTGCTTGAGAATTCTAATAAAAAATAACGAAACTAGCTAATCAAAAAGACAGTTTCATTGTTGGAAAAGTGTAAATAATAGGGTAATAAATGAATTTGATATCAGGTAGCCTCAGTTTTGAATTTTCCATAGAAAAAAAATACAGTGACAATATTATTCAATTGTTTGAAGAGGGTGCCACCGTTCCATTCATTGCACGCTACAGAAAAGAAAATACCGGTGGTATGAGTGATATGGATTTGCGATCTTTTTACGGTAGGTGGCAATATTTAGTCGAATTAAACAAGCGTAAAGAAAGTATATTATCCATATTGGCTAGTGATACCAGTGTCTCAGATATCGTAAGACAGAAAATACAAAATGCGACGTCTAAAAATGAACTAGAAGACTTGTATTCTCCCTTTAAGAAAACACGCAAAACAAAAGCTGATGAAGCAAGAGAGAAAGGGCTTCAGCCTTTAGCGGCTCTTGTTTGGTCTGGCCAGCGTTCCGATACCGCTTCTGCTGTTGAGGCTTGGTGTAAGCAGCATAACATTGCTATGACGGGCGGTGAGGCACTGGAAGGCGTTGCTGAAATTTTGTGTGAGGTGATCACCAATGACAGTGATGTGCTGAAAAATGGTCGGGCATTATTGCTGAAAGACGGTCTTTTAAGCAGTAGAGTTCTGCGGGGGAAAAAGGATCAAGGTGAAAAGTATAGAGATTACTTTGATTATCAAGAAGCGATAAATAAAGTGCCTTCTCATCGTTTGCTTGCCCTGTTTCGGGGGAAAAAAGAGTCAATATTAAAGCTAAGTGCTTGTTTGAAAAATGAAGATAACTATCCGGATAGATTAATTTTACCTCACCTTAATCAATTGCTTAACGCCAATTTAGAGGAATCTCGTCGGGTAACGTCTGTTCAACGAAAGTATTTAAATCTCGCATGGGAAAATAAATTACTACCAAAACTAGAGGCGGATATTCTTTCTCAATTGAAAGAGCGAGCGGAAGATGGCGCTATTCAAGTTTTTGCTGATAATTTGCAAGATTTATTAATGGCTGCGCCGGCTGGTGCTCATCGAGTATTGGGAGTCGACCCAGGATTTCGTAATGGAGTTAAATTAGCGGTTATCGATGAGCAAGGTTCTTTGCTTGATCACGGTGTTATTTATCCTCACTCTCCTCAGAATCGTTGGCAGGAAGCCAGTTCCTTACTCTCCAAGCTGATACAAAAATATAATATTGGCTGGGTGGCAATTGGTAATGGAACCGCATCACGAGAAACCGAAGCGCTTATTAAAGAGGTAATCACAAAGACGAATACGAAATGTCGAGCCGTTGTTGTGAGTGAGGCAGGGGCTTCCGTCTATTCCGCTTCGCCAATAGCAATACAAGAGTTTCCCGATTTGGATGTCACCATCCGCGGTGCGGTATCCATTGCTCGTCGTTTTCAGGATCCATTGGCTGAGTTGGTGAAAATAGACCCTCAAGCCATCGGGGTTGGGCAATACCAGCATGATGTTAAAGCCACTTTATTGTCTAAATCCCTTGCCAATGTTGTGGAAGACTGTGTTAACCGCGTTGGGGTAGACATTAATCTCGCCTCTGTTTCTCTATTGTCTTATGTTTCGGGGTTAACCACGCGACTTGCGCAAAATATTGTTGATTATCGTCAGCAGAAAGGGCGCATCGAATCAAGAAACGAACTTTTGAAAGTCAAAGGTATTGGTGAAAAGTGCTTTGAGCAATGTGCTGGTTTTTTAAGGATTCTAAATGGCAAAGAGGTTTTGGACCAGTCGGGTGTCCATCCCGAGTCATATCCTTTGGTGCACAAAATGGCGGCACAACTTAAGTTAAAAACGGCAGACCTACTTAATAACAATCTGGCTCTACAACAGTTGAAGCAATTGGCGCCAAGCTTTGCTCAAGCGGGAGATTATACTTACACAGATATTTTGAATGAGCTTGCTAAACCAGGACGGGATCCTCGCCCTGAATTTCGTTATGCCTCTTTTGATCAAAGCGTGCAGAAGCTTGAAGATATTCAAGAAGGTATGAGTCTGGAAGGTGTGGTTACCAATGTGGCGGCCTTTGGTGCTTTTGTGGATTTGGGCGTGCATCAAGACGGATTGATTCATATCTCTCAACTGGCGGATCGATTTGTAAAAGACCCAAGAGACTTAGTGCGAGTAGGGCAAGTGGTCAAAGTCACAGTGTTAGAGGTTGATGTTCAGCGTAAACGCATTGCGTTAAAGGCAAATGGGCTTTGATATCGCGCTCAGCATTCATAATACAAACGACAAAAAAACCGATTAGAGAGTTCTAATCGGTTTTTAGGAACCAATAACACTAACTTAAAAAGGGGTAAAAGTTAGTGTTAAACAGCTACGGCGATTTGTGATTTCGCTTCGTTGAAAGCTTCTTCACCAGGTTCGCCCATCGCTTGACCACCTGCGATGAAGGTTTCTTTCACATTCAGACCAATAAAGCCTAGGAATGTTTGGATGTGAGGTACTTGGTGGTCAACTGGTGCGCCCGCTAAGAAGCTACCACTTGCAGCAAAGATGTAAGCGTCTTTGTTTACAAGGCCAACAGGACCAGTTTCAGTGTATTTGAAAGTGCGACCAGCACGTGCAACATAGTCAAAGTAAGACTTCAGTGTAGAAGGAATACCAAAGTTGTACATAGGAGCAGAAACGATAACCACATCCGCTGCTTCTAGTTCAGCAATTAACTCATCACCAATGGCAACAATAGCTTTTTGCTCTGCTGAGCGGTCTTCTTCAGGTGTAAATAGCGCACCTAATGTTTCGCCAGTGAAATGAGGTAGTGGGTTTGCTGTTACGTCACGAGAAACAACTTTGCCATCTGGGTTTTTAGCCAACCATTTTTCAACAAATTCATTAGCCAGTTGGCGAGATTTAGAGTTTTCGCCAGAAGCGCTAGAATCGATACGTAGTAATGTAGTCATTTAAAATTCTCCGTAAAAATATTCAAGCCCCTTACACGACTACCTAGCTTGCCTCTGTTCGGCCTAGCTTGTTACTTCGTGATGAGTGCTTGTTGAGCCAAAATAGCTCGTTTATTGATAATGATGCCATTATATGACCTAGTTATTCGATAAAAAAGTGGCATTTTTTGGAGATATTGATCGAAAAATACGATACATTAATCTTCCTATCTATTTCATATAAGAGAATTGTTATGAAGGCCCCGAGAGTAACCTTAGAGCAGTGGCGTGTGTTGCAATCCGTTGTTGATAAAGGTGGTTTTGCACAAGCGGCAGAGGCGCTTCATAAAAGCCAGTCTTCGGTCAGCTATACCGTTGCAAAGCTTCAAGAGCAGCTGGGTTATCCATTGCTGATTATTGAAGGGCGAAAAGCTAAGCTGACTGAGCGTGGTGAAGTGTTGCTGCGCCGTTCACGACATTTATTAAAGGAGGCGGTGGATCTTGAAGAGTTGGCCCACACTCTTGGTCAAGGTTGGGAACCAGAGTTAGAGTTGGTCGTTGATCAGGCGTTTCCTACCCCCGCTCTACTTCGTGCTTTACAGGCTTTCGAACCGCAGAGCCAAGGCACTCAGGTGCAGTTAAAAGAAGCGGTATTAAGCGGTGGTGAAGAGGCACTTCGAAAAGGCAGTCCAGACCTCGTGCTGAGTGCTATTGTTCCAAAAGGGTATTTAGCTGATCCGATTGTTGAGGTCGAGATGATCGCGGTAGCGGCAACCCATCATCCATTGCATCAAGAAGAAGCCCCGATTAACAACGAACGTTTAAGTCGAGAACTACAGATTGTTATTCGTGACTCCGCATCGGAAACATCCATTGACTCCGGTTGGCTTGGTACCGATAGACGTTGGACGGTTTCCAGTGTGCAATCAGCCTTAGAAATTGTGACCAGTGGTATCGGCTTCGCATGGCTGCCAAAGGCGGATTTAGAATACGCTTTGCAAAGTGAAAAACTTAAAAAACTCAAGTTGATTTCTGGTAGCGAGCGTAATTTTCACATGTACGCCATTTTTGGTAAGGGAGAGCGAACAGGACCGGCTACCAGGCTTCTTGTAGAGCTCTTGCAGGCAGAGTGTAATAGCTGCCCAAGGCGTTCAACGGTTGAGCCTTTGTCATAACCCTAGCGGCCTTTTAGAACCACTCAGGATTGCTTCGGTTGTTGTATAAGTAATGGGGCAACCGAATAGGTTAAGAGTTATTGTTTTCAGACAATCTAAAATTTTGCCCTCTCTAGAAACGTTTAAAATCATTTATTTATAAAACACTTTAAAAATTGTCATTTTTTTTGTGACAATTTGGGTTGTGACGTTTTGATCAAAAAGGTCTAATAGATTTAATCAGTAATATTCATTTTATTCAAAGACACCAATTCAAGGATGCTCATGAGCCAAGATATCGTAATTCTTGCTGCCGGAAAGGGCAGTAGAATGAAATCAGCTTTTTCTAAAGTACTGCATAAAGTTGGCGGCATCGCCATGGTAAGACGAGTTTTAGCCACCGCAAACACACTCCCTGAATCAAAATTGCACCTTGTTGTTGGGTATCAAGGTGAGCAGGTAGAAGCCAATTGTCAGGATTTTTCGGCCAATGTAGTGTGGCAAAATGACCCGCGAGGAACGGGTGATGCACTGCGTCGAGTTGCACCTTTCCTTCAAGAAAATGGCGCAACGTTAACCCTTTACGGCGATGTTCCACTTATTCGCGCTAGTACGTTGCAAAAAATGTCCGCTTTATCGAATCCCGAGACCTTGGTTCTGTTAACGATCTCTCTTGATAATCCGACTGGATACGGACGTATCGTGCGTGATGAACAAGGTCATGTTACCGCGATTGTAGAGCAAAAAGACGCCACAGAACCTCAGCTCGCTATCAAGGAAGTGAATACCGGTATTTTGCTCGCACCCAATAAGCACCTACAAGGCTGGCTTGCTGAATTAACGAATAACAATGCCCAAGGTGAATATTACCTAACGGATGTTATTGCTATGGCGGCTCGTGATGGCGTGAAAATTGTGACCGTGAACCCTGAAAATGAGGCCGAGGTGGCTGGAGTAAATGATCGAGTTCAGCTTGCAGCATTAGAGCGCGAATTACAAAGCCAACAAGCGATTACGCTGATGCAGAATGGTGCCACCTTATTGGATCCTTCGCGCATTGATGTTCGGGGTGAATTGCTGACAGGTAACGATGTTGTTATTGACGTTAACTGTGTGTTTGAAGGCAAAGTGACATTAGGCTCAGGGGTTGAGATTGGACCGAATTGCCATCTAAAGAACTGCACAGTTGGGGACAACACCATTATTAAAAGCAATACTCTGATTGAAGAAAGTGACGTCGGACAATATTGCGATATCGGGCCGTTTGCTCGATTGCGCCCTGGAACCAAGCTGTCAAACAAAGCGAAAATTGGCAACTTTGTTGAAACCAAAAAAGCCATTATTGGTGAAGGCAGCAAAGTAAATCACTTGAGTTACATCGGTGACACCAAAATGGGGGCAAACGTCAATGTTGGTGCAGGAACAATTACCTGTAACTACGACGGCGTGAATAAACATTTGACCCAAGTGGCCGATAATGTGTTCATCGGATCAAATTCGTCTTTGGTTGCACCTGTGCAAGTAGCAGAAGGCGCAACCATTGCAGCAGGGTCAACTATTACCAAACAAGTGGGTGAAAAACAGTTGGCTTTCGCGAGAGCGCGACAAACGAATAAAGACAACTGGTCCAAACCCGTTAAAAAATAACCCAGTTAATTTTATAAGAATTTGTTTTTAACTTAATTAAGTGAAATAGGTCATGCTCATTGAGCTTGTGGCCTATTTCACTCTGTATATATTGTGCTGAGACATCTCGGTGCACACGCAAGAAGGACTCTCTCATGTGCGGAATAGTTGGTGCCATTGCACGTCGTAACGTATCTAAAATTTTAAGTGAAGGGCTTAGTCGCCTTGAATACCGTGGTTATGACTCTTCAGGTATTGCGATTAATAATGAAGATGGTGTGTTTTCCCATCGTGCTGTAGGTAAAGTTCAGGCATTAAAAGACAAATTCTTGGCCGAACCTTTAGATGGAAAAATGGGGATTGCTCACACTCGCTGGGCGACTCACGGTAAACCAACTGAGGTCAATGCTCATCCTCACTTTTCTGGAGATGACCTTGCACTGGTTCATAATGGCATTATTGAAAATCATGAACCTTTGCGTCGTGAATTAAAAGACAAAGGCTATGTCTTCAAATCTGAAACCGACACAGAAGTTATTGTGCACCTTATTCATGATGCGCTAAAAACTGAGTCAGACCTTTTAAAGGCAGTGCAAGCAAGCTTGGCAAGACTGCATGGTGCGTTTGCTATTGGTGTTGTACAGAAAGACGACAATGAGCGTTTTATTGCTGCTCGTAAAGGTTGTCCGCTCGTTGTTGGGGTTGGTATTGAAGAAAATTTCGTTGCTTCAGATCAGCTTGCTTTGTTACATGTTACTGATCAATTTATCTTCCTTGAAGAAGGTGACGTAGCAGAAATTAGTCGTGACAGTGTCGTCATTTATGATGAAAAAGGTGAGCGGCAAGATCGTCCAGTGAGTGTGTTCAACCACAACATTGATGCGACAGACAAAGGTGAATTTCGTCATTACATGATGAAAGAAATCTACGAGCAACCTACTGTCATTAGCGCTTGTTTGGAAGGTCGTATCAGCGACAGTAAAGTGCTAACCAGCTGTTTTGGTGCGGATTCTGCTTTCTTAAAAGAAATCGAAAACGTTCATATTGTTGCCTGTGGCACCAGCTACCATGCTGGCATGGTAGCTAAATACTGGATCGAGGATCTAGCAGGTTTACCTTGTACGGTGGAAGTGGCCAGTGAATACCGTTATCGCAAAGTAGCTGTGCCAAAGAAAACCTTGTTTTTAACCTTGTCTCAATCGGGTGAAACAGCAGACACTCTAGCCGCTCTGCGCATGGCAAAAGAGCTGGGATATCTCACCACTTTGGCAATTTGTAATGTGCCATCCAGTACTCTTGTACGTGAGTCAGCACTGACTTTACTGACAAATGCGGGTCCTGAAATTGGTGTGGCTTCAACGAAAGCCTTTACTACACAGCTAACGGCGTTGTTGATTACGAGTGTGGCTATTGCCGTCGAAAATGGGTTGTCAGCCGAAAGAGAAAAAGACTTGGTTCAAGCCATGCGCTCTTTGCCAGCCTATGTTAATGCGGCTTTACTGGAAGACGCACACATTAAACAAGTGGCCGATCGCTTTGCTAACAAACACAATGCACTATTTTTAGGGCGTGGCACCATGTTCCCAATTGCACTTGAAGGCTCCCTGAAACTAAAAGAGATTTCTTACATTCACGCAGAAGCTTACCCAGCAGGCGAGCTGAAACACGGCCCATTAGCATTGGTCGATGAAGATATGCCGATTATTGCCTTGGTTCCGCACAACGATATGCTGGATAAATTAAAATCCAACCTACAAGAAGTCGCGGCACGTGGCGGTGAATTGTACGTATTTGCAGACAAAGATACCGACCTGCATAACGAAGACAATATTACTTTTACTGAAGTGCCAAAAGTGGACTGTATTTTAGAGCCGATTGTTCATACTATTCCGCTACAGTTATTGTCTTACCATGTAGCTGTGGTTAAAGGTACAGATGTAGATCAGCCGCGTAACTTAGCGAAGTCTGTGACGGTAGAGTAATACTTTATAAAAACTAGGTTGCCCTGTACGACTATAATAAAGTTTGATATTTTATAATATAGTTTGATATTTTTTGCCCCCCTGCTATCCTCAGATAGACAGGGGGGCAATTTATGTACGATTCAGAAAGATCACTAGATCCAAAAGATGAAAAACGACTAAAAACCAGAGGTATTGGATCTGGACGTAAGTATGAACCTTTCATCAAAGTCCATGAAATTAGTAGTAAAGGTGAAAGCTATCGAATCTTTGGCCGAAACTCATCACGCCCCCACCATCTCCTATCTCGTTTAGAATTATCTGCCTTTCTTATTTTTGATCGCTATCACCTTACCGTCGATATTAAGGAGCAATACCCACTTCCAATCGTAGACACCCTCAGTATTTGTGAGCGATTGGGTATTAAGCACCCTCAAATATCAGGGAAGCTAAAAGTCGTTACAACGGATTTAGTAATAGAACTAAAGAACAAAAACGGTTTAGCTGTTGCTGTTAAGTATGCGGAAGATCTGAATGACACACGAAAGGTTGAAAAACTACAGATTGAGAAGGTATTTTGGGAACAGCAAGGCTACGAATGGAAACTTTTTACTGAACAAGAAATTACAGCGGCTATTAAAGAAAATTTAGAATGGCTTCATGCCGCCCATCAAAATTCAAACGATCTTTATACGGAATTATCTCTTAGTGATATCCAGTTGGTTTATCAGAGATTTGCAGCCTCTGAAAAGAGGCTGTCGACAGTTTGTTCTACGTTAGATGATGAGTACTCTTGTGAGCCAGGCTTTCATATTGGAGTAACTCGAAAGGCAATTGCGGCCAACCTAATAGATGTGCCTTTAGGCAAGGTATTCAGGCAGTGGTCATGTTCAGACCTTTCACTCACGAATAGCCTCACTCTGATTGAAGGATATGCCTTAAATGTATCTTAATCGAGTCTATTTGGATCCCCATTCCACTCCCGCAGCGCAACTACGTGTGGTTCTTGAGCAAGTGGATTTCTTGATGTTGATTGATATCAACGATGATAAGGCATGGCCATTTCGAATTGAAACATCTGAAATAGATTCATTAGGGCTGGAGTTAATACCTGATCCTATTGAGTTAACAGTACTTGAGCCAGGATCAAAATCTGAGGAAGCTAGAGATCGCGCATATAGCGCTATTGCTCCTTTACTTGAGCATAATGTCGAATTATTTGATAAAACACTACGCAATAAACATATCAAATCATTACTTGAAAATACGAGCGAGAAAAGACTCTACATTACGCGTCAGCTAAGACGGTATTGGCAACGAGGGATGACTCCTGATGCCTTAGCTCTCGATTACTCAAACTGTGGAGCCCCAGGCGAAGTAAGAAGAAGCGTTACTAGTAAGTTAGGACGAAAGCGTTCCGTTACACCTGGAAAAGGGATGGTTGTTACGGAAGAGATTGCTGGATTTTTTCGTCTCTCTATAGAAGGTTTTTACCTTTTAAGGGAGGACATTGATCTTCCTAAAGCTCGGACTAAGGCGATTGGCTATATAAAGTCAAAATACCCCAAAATACACGAAAGCGATTTGCCAACAGATATGCAGTTTCGTTACTTTTTTGAAAGAAACTACAGTAAACCTGATGTTGTTAGGGCAAGAGTTTCAAGCATTGAATATGAGAAAGATATAGCACCTTTAAAAGGTACCTCAGTTACAAACAACTTTGGCCCAGGAGCTAGATATGAGATTGATGCCACTATTGCTGATGTATTTTTGATTTCTGCGTTAGATCCGGATCGGATTATTGGACGCCCAGTAATTTATAAAGTTAAAGATGTGTTTAGTCGAATGACCGTCGGGTTATATGTTGGATTAGAAAATCCTTCATGGGCTACTGCATCAATCGCTTTAGCCAATGCGTTCTGCGATAAAGTTGAATATTGCCGACGCTTTGGAGTTGAAATTTCTTATGCTGATTGGCCAAGTGTAGGGGCTCCTGCAGTAGTAACGGCTGACCGTGGTGAGCTACTGGGTAAGCATGGTGATATCTTAGTTAATCGCTTTGGAATTACGCTGTCAAATACTCGAGCATATCATGGTGATGACAAGGGCATTGTTGAACGATCGTGTAAGACGATGCATGCAGATATATTGCCCTATGTACAAGGGAAAGTAGAACCAATTAATGGCAAAAAGAAAGCAGGCAAACGGTATGAGTTATCTGCTGATTTAACTCTCTATGACTTTACAAGAATGGTGATCATATCTGAGATTAACCGCAATACAACAGGAGTGCTAAGCGGTTATGATTTTGAGTCAGATATGCCCACAGACCTTGCTCCTGTTCCTGTTGAGTTATGGAATTGGGGAGTGCGCAACCGCACAGGTGTGCTGCGTGGGGTTGATGAAATGTTAACTTTCATTAATTTTTTGCCGCATGAAAAAGCGACTGTTTCGGTTTTGGGTATCTGTTTTAAGGGACTTTATTACACATGTTCGGAAGCAGTGAGTTTAGGTTGGTTTCATAAAAATAAAGCAGCGCCTAGACCAAAAAGTGTGGAGATAGCATACGATCCACTTGATACCAATTCTATTTATATTAGACCAGATAGCCAATTTAATAGTGTATGGAAGTGTTCATTAGAGTCTCGAAGCCGTAGATATAAGGATATGAGTTTTACTGAGGCGGTAAGCATTCTGAAAGAAAGTAGAACAACTATAGCGGCAAGCAAGCAAAAGGCTGATAACAAAGCGCCTGATCTACAAAACGAACTTGAAGAAATTGCCCTTCAAGCTGCAAAACGTAAAAAGAATACTGATTTATCCATTAAAAGTGAAAGGCTCCGAGGAACTCGAGGTAATCGACAGCAAGAAAAAGAGTCAGAACGCCAGAAAAATAGAGAGTCCGCTAAGCCGCCTAAGAAGAAGGAGGCAGCGACAGTTACTTCTATCCATTCCGGTAAACAAGTTGAACAGGGGTTCGACTATCCAGATTTGGATGATTTTTAAGGGATAATCACATGGCCGTATTTGAAACAGCGAAATACATAGATGCAGAGATTAAAGAATACGAAGATCATCCATTAATCAATGCTTTACCGCGTATTAATTCGCCAAAAGACACAGCGGAATTGATACGACGTATTCCGGTTGTGAGTCCTGAAGAGGTGGCTCTTCCTGCTCATATCCGTCGACATGCCATGTTGCGAATTATGGATGGTTTTTTATACCCAACAAAAGCGCATCTACAGTTAGAGCAAACGATCTCTACTATGATTCGTCAAGGCTATTTGAGTCGAAACATAGCCAATAAAAGCTATCAAGAAACATTGAATCGAACAGAGAAGCTAGCAGATGACAGCCGTAATGCTGGCAATGAAGCCCTAGTGAGCTCTGTAATTGGCTGTTCGGGTGCTGGTAAATCAACAGCAGTTGAAGCCGTCTTGTCTGGCTATCCTCAAGTCATTATGCATTCCTCTTACCAACATGTTCAGATTGTCTGGCTTAAAGTAGAGTGCCCTCATGACGCCTCTGTAAAAAGTCTATGCATCAACTTCTTTCGTGCTCTAGACGAGGCATTAGACAACAACGGGCTATATGAAAAGCAATACGTAAAACCACGAGCAAATGCTGAAATGTTGCTGGGGGATTTTGCGAGAATTGCCGCTTTGCACTCAATAGGCCTACTAGTTATTGATGAAATTCAGCATTTAGAGCGTTCGAGCTCTACGAATGTGTCTGATCGAATTCTTCGGTTCTTTGTGCAGCTAACGAACACGATTAAGCTACCAATACTGTTTGTCGGGACGCCAAAAGCCTATGAGCTATTTTCTCCTAGTATGCGTTCGGCTAGACGTGCATCACAGTTTGGTAGTATCAACTGGAATCGGTTCAATACCACAGACAGATCCGGTAAAGGCTCTGATTGGGATAGGTTTTTCTCTCAGTTGTGGGCGTTACAGTGGTTCAAGTCATCTCAGCCCCTAACGAAAGAGATTAAAACGCTTTTCTGGGACTACTCTCAGGGCATTGCCCATGTTGCGGTAACACTTTTTTACTTATGTCAGACAAGAGCTGTGACAGTGGGTAGAGAAGTGATCTCCAGAGACTTAGTGGAAACCGTATTCAATGAAGAGCTTCATATGATCAAACCCATGATCAAAGCGCTTCAAAGTGGTCGTGATTCAGAAATACAAAAATATGATGATCTAGAAATACCAAGAGCAAGCATAGTTCAGAACGCAGTGGTTTCTGCTCCAGTAAATGAAAATGCGGAGCTTAATAGAGAGGATGAGCATGACTCCCCTGAGCAGACCAAGCTATCTAAGCTGATCAATATGCTTGAGCAAGCGGGTATCGGTGAAGACATTGCGCCCACTGTGGCAGAGCAAGCTGTGTCAGAGCTTCCTGGTGCCAACTTATTTCAGCTGCTTGCGCATATCAATAACTTGCAGAATAAAGAGCCAGTGCCCCAAGTCAAAGAGAAGTCAAAAGTCGTTAAGTTAAAGCCTAGTTATGTTGAAAACGACCTGCGATTAATGCTTAACAGTAAAGGTGGCAGTTACAAGACTATGAAGGCTGAAGGGGTTATACTGCAAATATCCGATTATTTATAAACAAGGAATGTTATGGCCTTCAATACCAATAAATTTAATGAAGATAGTCGGGTAAAAATCCCTGCAATTCTTCATCTAATGCGTCTAGGCTACCAATACCTATCACTTAAAGGGCAAAGCTGGGATCTCGACACCAATATCTTCCCTGACGTATTCAAAACGGCTATCGGTAAAATTAACCCTGGTATTGAAGATGCTGAAGCCGGTCGTTTGTTGGAAGATGTCAAACTATTACTTGATAACGAAGACTTAGGCAAAGCCTTCTTTGAGCGCCTGTCAGAGCGTTCAAATACCAAGCTGATCGATTTTGAAAACTTTAATAACAATACCTTCCATGTTGTTACCGAGCTAACGTGTCAAAACGGTGATGAAGAGTTCCGCCCAGATATCACATTGCTTATCAACGGTATGCCGTTAGTGTTTATCGAGGTGAAAAAGCCCAATAACCGTGAAGGCATTTTGGCTGAGCGTGATCGCATCAATAAACGCTTTCAAAACCCTAAGTTCAAGCGTTTTGCCAATATCACCCAGTTTATGATTTTCTCCAATAACATGGAGTACGACGACGGCGACCCAGAACCCGTGCAAGGTGCGTTCTATGCCAGTAGTTCTTACCATAAGCCGGTATTTAACTATTTCCGCGAAGAAAAAATCTTAAACTTAACCGCCTTGTTGAAGCAGGTATCGGACGATGACGAGCTAAAAGTCTTAAAAGACAACAATCTGGAAGTGATCCGCAGTAATCCAGAGTTCCAAACCAACAAGCAACCCGAGCGCCCAACCAACCGCATTTGTACCTCTTTACTCAGCCGTGAGCGCTTAGCCTTTATTTTGCGTTATGCCTTGGCGTATGTGTCGGAGTCAGACGGGTTACAAAAACACATTATGCGTTACCCGCAGTTGTTTGCCACTAAAGCCATTGAGCGCAAGCTCAGTGAAGGCGTTAAAAAAGGCATAATTTGGCACACCCAAGGCAGTGGTAAAACTGCCCTAACGTTTTACAACGTGCGCTTTTTAACCGACTACTTTCAAAAGCAGCACGTCATCCCTAAGTTTTACTTTATTGTTGATCGCCTAGACCTACTGCAACAAGCGCAACGCGAATTTACCGCCCGTGGTTTAACCGTACACACCATCAACTCACGGGATGCCTTTACTCGTGACATCAAAGCCACACAGGTGATCCATAACCATTCTGGCAAGCCAGAAATCACCGTGGTGAATATTCAAAAGTTTAAAGATGACCCAGATGTGGTCAGCACCAAAGACTACAACGTCGCGATCCAACGCGTGTATTTTTTAGACGAAGTTCACCGCAGCTATAACCCCAAAGGCAGTTTCTTAGCCAACTTAAGCCAGTCAGACAGCAACGCCATTAAAATTGGCTTAACGGGTACGCCGCTATTGGGAGATGACTACAACTCACGCGCCTTGTTTGGCGACTACATTCACAAGTACTACTACAACGCGTCCATTGCCGACGGTTACACCTTGCGCCTAATCCGTGAAGAGATCAGCACTCAATACAAAATTGAGCTGCAAAAAGCCCTTGAAGAAGCCGAAGTGAAAATGGGCGATGTGGATCGTAAGCTGATTTACGCCCACCCAAGCTTTGTTGAGCCCATGCTGACTTACATCGTAAACGACTTTGAAAAAAGCCGTGGTGCATTAAACGATACAACCATTGGTGGCATGGTCATTTGCGACAGCTCAGATCAAGCCAAGCAGATGTTTGAAATCTTCAATGGCGTTTATGCCGAAACGCCTATTCTGCCGCAAACATCCAACTCAAAAACCGAAGTGCTTGAAGTCGCTGAGCCTGCGCCAACCAGTTATGCAGAGTCTGCCAAACAAGCCCAAAAGGTAAAAAACGCCGCCTTGATTCTGCACGACATTGGCACCAAAGAAGAGCGTAAAAACTGGGTTGAAGACTTTAAGGCAGGCAAAATCGATTTTTTGTTTGTGTATAACATGCTGCTCACTGGTTTTGACGCCAAACGCCTGAAAAAGCTCTACCTTGGTCGGGTGATCCGCAAGCACAATTTGCTGCAAGCGCTCACCCGAGTGAACCGCACTTACAAAGACTTCCGCTACGGCTATGTGGTCGATTTTGCCGATATTCGTAAAGAGTTTGATGCCACCAACAAAGCCTATTTTGACGAATTACAGTCGGAACTGGGCGATGAAATGGAGCACTACTCACACCTGTTTAAATCTCAGGAAGAGATCAAACAAGAAATCGAGCATATCAAAGACGTACTGTTCCGTTTTGATACCGACAACATGGAAGAGTTCTGCAACCAGATCAGCCAAATACAAGACCGCGACACCGTACTGGCACTCAAAAAAGCCTTAGCCGATGCTCGCAGCTTGTATAACTTGATCCGCTTGCAAGGCGAGTATGACTTTCTCGATGAGCTGGATTTTGCCAAGCTTAATGTGCTTTACCGCGAAACCAGTAACCATCTAGATTTACTCAACCTTAAAAACGATTTAGAAAGCGGTGAAGACACCAGTAACTTGCTCAACCGCGCCTTAGAAGACGTGATCTTCAAGTTTGTAAAAATCGGCGAAGAAGAGCTGGTTCTGGCCGACAAGCTGAAAAACACCCTGCGCCAAACCCGCGAGGCACTGGCCAGCAATTTTGACCAGCAAGATCCGCAGTTCATAAGCTTGAAAGAAGAACTAGAGCGGCTGTTTAAGAAGAAAAACTTAAGCGAAGTGACTCAAGACGAAATGGTGGCCAATATCGACGCGCTGAATAAAATTCACGACCGCGTTAAAGAGCTCAACCGCCAAAACAACCAACTGCGGCAAAAATACTTAGGCGATGCCAAATACACCCGTATTCACAAACGCTTGCAAGAGCGCCAGCAAAGCCAAAGCGATATTAGCGAATCGGAACGCAAAATCTTTGAAGCATTGGCAGGCGTGAAACAAGATGCCGACGAGCAAGTGCTCAACAACAGCCAAGTGCTGGATAACGAAAGCTACTTCGAACGGCAAATGATGCCGCTGGTGATTGGCCGCTTTATGAAAGAACAAAACATCAAACTCAACGCCGACGCCTCACGGTATATTAATCACCTCGTCGTCGCGGAATATTTAAAAGAATTTAATACCGGCAGCCAAGCGTGGTAATGCGGGTAGAACTGATTAGGAAGTAAACACCAAATGGTTGAATTAGAATTTCAGCAAAAAACCAAAACCCTGATTGATAGCTTAAAAAGCATCTGTGCCAACTATGGGTTAGGTAACGACGGTAACGAATTTAAAATCATTACCCAAACGTTTTTGTACAAGTTTTTAAACGACAAGTTCGCTTTTGAAGCGAAAAAACTCGACGACAGCATCGCCAAAGCCAATAAATGGGAAGAAGCGCTGGCAGCAATGAGCGAAGACGACCTCGACATGCTGCAATTGCAAATGGGCGGCGACACCGCACGGCTAAAGCCGCAGCACTTTATCAGCTACTTGTTTAGCCAACAAAACGCGCCGGATTTTGCCAAACTGTTCGACGATACATTAATAGACATTGCCATTAGCAATAACGATGTGTTCGCGGTAAAAACCGATGGTGGCGCAAAAGTGGTGCTGTTCGACCGTATCAGCCAATACATTGCTGACGATTCCAAGCGCGATGCCTTCTGCCGCGCCATCATTAACAAATTGGTGGAGTTCAGCTTTGAGCGTATATTTACGCAAAAATTCGACTTCTACGCCACCATCTTTGAATACCTGATCAAAGACTATAACAGCAACTCCGGCGGCAAATACGCAGAGTATTTTACCCCCCATGCAGTAGCACGCATTATGGCGGAAATCTTAGTGCCTAAAGAGCAACGCGGCACAGTGCGTAACGTGGCTTGTTACGATCCATCGGCGGGATCAGGTACATTATTAATGAACGTGGCGCACGCCATTGGTGAAAACCGCTGTAGCATTTACACGCAGGATATTTCGCAAAAATCATCCAACCTGCTGCGTTTAAACCTGATCTTAAATAACTTGGTGCACTCAATCCCGAATGTGATCCAAGGTAATACGGTTCTGCATCCCTATCATAAAGACGGCAAAGAGCTAAAACGCTTTGACTACATTGTTTCCAACCCGCCATTTAAGCTCGACTTTAGCGACTTTAGAGATGAGCTGGATAGCAAAGAAAATAAAGAGCGTTTCTTTGCGGGTATTCCAAAGATTAAAGCCAAAGCCAAGGACAAGATGGAAATCTACCAATTGTTCTTGCAGCACATCATTGCCTCACTTAAACCCAACGGCAAAGCCGCAGTCGTTGTGCCCACAGGTTTTATCACCGCACAATCGGGTATAGATAAAGGCATTCGCGAACATTTGGTGAAAAACAAAATGCTCGCGGGCGTAGTGTCTATGCCATCGAATATTTTTGCCACCACAGGCACGAACGTATCTATTCTGTTTATCGACGCCAGCAACAATGGCGATGTAGTACTGGTGGATGCCTCTAACCTAGGGGAAAAAGTCAAAGACGGTAAAAACCAAAAAACCGTATTAACCGCCGACGAAGAACAACAGATTATTGATGTGTTTAACGCCAAAGAAGCGGTAGAAGACTTTTCTGTTGCGGTCAGTTACAGCGACATCGAAGCAAAAAATTACTCATTAAGTGCGGGCCAGTACTTTGATGTCAAAATCGAATATGTGGATATTACTCCAGAGCAGTTTGCCGAAAAGTTGCAGGGCTTTACCGGCAATTTAGATAGCCTGTTTAGTCAGTCTCGTGAATTGGAAGCTGAGATTAAAAAGCAGTTGGCGGGGTTGAAGTATGAGTAACCTCAAGAAGCATCGATTTTGTGACCTATACACTATGTCTTCCGGCATATCGTCTACAAAAGACCAAGCTGGGCATGGCAGTCCATTCCTATCGTTCTCTGTGGTATTCAATAACTATTTCGTACCAGATGCGTTGCCCGACTTGATGGACACGTCTGATAAGGAAAAGGAGACATACTCGATAAAGGCCGGTGATATTTTTCTTACACGAACCAGCGAAGTGGTTGATGAACTCGCGATGAGTTGTGTAGCTATCAAGGATTACCCAAATGCTTCGTATAGTGGCTTTTTGAAACGACTTCGTCCAACACAAACTAATATCACATACTCGAAATTCATGGCCTTTTACCTAAGAAGCCCAATGTTCAGAAAAACCATGACAAACAACGCTGTCATGACGCTTAGAGCAAGCTTGAACGAGGCTATATTTTCATATTTGGATCTTTTGTTACCCGAATATAATGAGCAAATAAAAGCGGGTGATCTTCTTTATCTATTAAATGAAAAAATCGAACTCAACAACCGCATCAACGCCGAGCTGGAAGCCATGGCTAAAACCCTGTACGACTACTGGTTTGTACAGTTCGACTTCCCCGACGACTCACCACAAGGCCAAGGTAAACCCTACAAAACCACCGGCGGCAAAATGGTCTACAACCCAACCCTAAAGCGGGAAATACCAGAGGGGTGGGAAGTGAAAAAGCTATCACAACACTTAACTCTCGGTTCAGGGTTCCCTTTTGATTCATCTACATATCAAGAGAACGGAAAATATAAAGTAATAACCATAAAAAATGTGCAGTCAGAGGGGCTGGCAACTGACAAAACAGACTTTGTTGATTCGGTACCAAAAGGGATGCAAGACTTTTGTGTATTAAATATAGGCGATATTTTGATGTCGCTTACTGGCAATGTGGGTCGAGTTTGCATTGTAAACGAAGAAGATTTGCTACTGAACCAGCGTGTGGGTAAGTTTGTTTGTGATAAGAAATGGAAGAACTATTTTTATTTATATTTTTTAAGGCCTGAATCAAGAGCAAGATTGGAAAAAATCGCGACAGGCAGCTCTCAAAAAAACTTAAGCCCTATTGATGCAGTTGACCTCTTGCATGTTTATCCAAGTGAAGAGTTGTTAAATAAATTTAATGAAGCGACAAAGTATTTCATTGAACAAATTGTACGAAACTCTCTGGAAAACAGAAAGCTCGCTTCATTACAGGACTGGCTTCTTCCCATGCTAATGAACGGCCAAGTCACCGTTGGGGAGGCGAGTTAAATGTTAAACCTTAAACAACACCGCTTAATCAGGAGGCAGCATGAAATTTAACTTTGCACACTTAGGCGGTATTGATAGCGGCACCGTTGAGCTGGGTGATTTAACTGTAATCTGCGGCCCTAACAATATGGGCAAAACCTATATTAGCTATGCCATCTATGGCTTGTTACGCCATTTTAAGCAGTGGATTGATTTGTCGGTGTCCCGTGAGCGTTTAGCGCAACTGCGCGACGAAGGCACGCTATTGATTGAGTTAACCGACTATCAAGCGAAATTAGCGAGCTACCTTAAAAACGCCTCTTCAGAGTTTTCTGAAAACTTGCCGCGCTACTTCAACGTACCGGAAGATTTTTTTAACGGTGCGAAAGCCGAGTTTAGCCACGACCAGCTAGTGTTTGACTTTACCAATGAGTTTAAACAAGCCGTGAGTTTTGGGCAGTCAGAACAGTTAAGCTTTTACAAGGCCGAAAATGAAACTGTGCTATCGGTCACTTTCCAAACCAAAAGCGGGGGCCGTGTTCCTAACCAGATTTTGGATGATGTGATTAGCGACCATATTGCCGATTGTTTGTTTGCCGATTTATTGCCGCGTCCCTTTGTGGTGACATCAGAACGCACTGGCATTTCCTTGTTCTACAAAGAGCTAGATACCAGTAAAAACGCCATCATTGAGCATCTTACCAGCGGCGATAAGGTCAACCCGATTGATCTGCTAAACAGCATGCGCGCGCGTTATGCTCGGCCGATCCATGACAACATTACCGTAGTTCGCGATTACGAAAACGACAGTAAACAAAAAAGTTATATTCGCGTAGAAGATGATTGCAAGCCAATCCGTGATTCACTACAGGAATTATTGGGTGGATCATTTAAAGTTTTAAATAAACAACTGGTGTACATGCCCAAAAAAGAGCGTGGTCGAGATAAAGTTGTCATCCCGTTTTATGTGGCATCCTCTTCCATTAAGTCGCTGTTTTTGATCGATCACTACATCAACTCACTGGCCGAGAAAAACGGCATGTTGATCATCGACGAGCCAGAGCTTAACTTGCACCCAGACAACCAGCGCAAAATGGCGGGGTTGTTAGCGCGTTTAGTGAACTCTGGCGTAAAAGTGCTGGTGACAACCCATAGCGATTATTTAATTCGCGAACTCAACAATCGCGTGATGCTTAACTTAGATATAGAAAATAAAGAGCAGATCATGAATTTAGAAAAAATGACTGATTTAGATCTGCTACAACCTGCACAAATCAAAGCCTACAGCCTAAAAGGCGATCACCAGATACATGCTGTTGAAGTAGACAAGTACGGTATCAATATGGAAGTGTTTGATAACTTAATCGCCAAAGCCAACGAGCTGGCCGATAAAATTTATTACGGTATCAAGGAGTGATGCATGCTGGCAGCGATGAAGGAAATCATCAACCCTGATGTGGTTATCAACTATGACACCGCAAAAAATCAGTTAAAACTGAAAGAGGAAGGGGCTGATAGCAAGGTAGCGGAGTTGTATATCGAGCATATACCCGACAATGCACTCGCCTTTACCTTGGATTATCAGCCCAAAAAAGATAAGCAGAAATATAAACAGCTTTCACTCTATGTAAAATCGACTAACGATGTAGGCGTGAATAAAGGCTGTGACCTTATTATTTTGTGGCAAGATACCGAACAAAAACGGGCTTTAGTGTTCGATCTTAAATCCGATAGTCCCAAGCCACAGGCGACGCAGAAGCAACTTGATAACTCGGAGTTGTTCTTAAAATACCTACTGAGCATGGCCGCAGTCCATTACGGAATAGATGCCAACGGTATTGAAATTGATAAAGCCATCGTGACCACCAACGCCAGAAACGTACGCAAAAGAACCACATACCAGCCAAATGCTTATACGGCACAGGTCGGTAATTACAAAGTTGAAAGTGTGGTGGCTAATGCCTCAAGAACAGCCAGTATTTCCTTTCGGCAATTGACCAGAGGCGCTGCAAATGGCTAAAGTTGAGGCAGCAATGGCTGCCAGGTGAGAATAGGAAAAAGTCATTTTAATTCAAAGGGTTATTTAGATAATGTCAACACCAAAGTTGGTGTATCAAAGCTTTTTTATTTCTGCTCTTCAAAAAATAGCCTCTTAAGTAGAATTGGTAGTTATTTTCATCATAAAAAATATGTGTCTAATTTTTATAGATGATAGGAAATAATCCTTGATTTGAACGATGACATCGTAAACATAGTCAAAGAGGCACATCCAACAATCTCTTGGTCATCGTTTAGAGTGATATCACCAAGGTTAATGTCAGATTCAAATGATATTTTATGCAAATCACTATTTCGATTAATATTAGTAAAATTTGATGTATCCAAGCTATCAAGTAGTCTCTCTGTTTTTTGATAGTTGTAGGATCCAGGGATGGTTTCGTTTAGCCGCTCTGCGTAATCCAATAAATTGGGCTCAGCTAGGATAAACATATACCCAATTGTCGTCTGGCTGTTGGTCATTCTGAGAATACGTCCGAGGATTTGGCGAAAGTAGAGCTCTGTCGTAACATCGGTAAGGTTGCAACAAACTTGCAGTCTTGGAATATCAGTACCTTCGCTGATCATGGCGATACTGATGATCCATTCACTGGTATCTTCGCGAAAGCGATTAATAAGTTCAGGTGAATCATCCAGCCTATAGGAAACTAGTGTGGCTTCTTTACCAAAGTGACCATATAAAATCGATTGGATTTGTAAGGCGTGTTGGTATGACGAAGCGACAATAAGACCACCAGAATTCGGACTGTTGATTCTTAGTTTGTCGAGCTTCTGAATGCTAAGAGAAAGCATGTAGGTGATGACTTCAGGCTGTTTTAAAATCATACGATAACTGATATCACCACTTTCAAGTAACTCTGAAATGTTGTGGTATGTTTTACTTTCTTGACCTTTGCGAACCATGACTTGGTCTGTATCAATTGCTGTAATAAAGGGAACGCGACAGACGCTGTCATTTATGGCCTCATTGAGACCGTAAGAAAAATCACATTGAATATTGCCTTCGGGGTCAGAGTAGCGCGCTAAAGGAATGGGTAAGGTATCTGTTCGCCACGGTGTTCCAGTTAACGATAATGTGTAAGTAGCTAGCTTTTGAATTGTCGAAAGTAGTTGTATTCCCCAAGTATTTGAAGGTGACTCGCCATCACCTGCGCAATGATGGATTTCATCAAAGATCACAAGTACACGACTTAGGCTTAGGTTGCTAAGCAGTTCATTGATATTTGCCATGGAATGATAAGTGATTGAAGTTCCAAGTGCACCTAGCTGACCATTAAATGGTCTTTTTAAAGTGTGCCTGAATGTTTTTTGGATGCTATGACAGACAACCTTAGAAGGTGAAAAGCAGATAACGTAGTCTACCTTGCGCTCATCGAGGAGGGATTTGGCAACGTAACTTGCCATGATAGTTTTACCTGAACCTGGGGTGGCAAGGACTAGAGCGTCTGGTTGGTGCTGATATCGTTCTAAAACTTGTTTTACACAGCGTTTTTGCCACTCTCTTAACATGCCTTATCACTCTTCATATTCGTTTCTTGTATAACTTTTTTTAGTGCGTTTAAGCGTCCATAAAGTTGAGTCGACTGTTCTTTTGTTTGATGTAATAGCTTTTGAATGATCTGACGATTAGCTGGATACTTAGTCAGAAAATCCATGTAAGCCTCAATTTCACCTAATATCATTTTTAATTCTGTGCTCGTTTTTGCTTCTTCAATTTTAAGTAGTGTCTCTTGCTGTCTGACTTCGCTTTCAGTATGGCAGACATCATTCGGTTTTGAGTCGCACGTTTTTTGATCAAGTAATGTAAGCAGTGAATCGGTGAAATGATAGGTTCGAGCATTTCGTTCCCCGCTGGCCGTTATTAGGTTTTTTGTCGTCAGTATATTAACGTTCTTTGCTATAAATCTGGTTGATTGGACCAAGTTCAATTCGGTTGTATTCGTGGCCAACTGGATGAGTTCCTTTCGCTTGATGCTGGTTCCTTCCACACGTTGTAAGAGTTCTTTGAACGCTTTATTCAAAGAAAATGGTTTAGATGTCATGTTTATGTCTCAAAAAACTGAAAACTTAGGATTGCTAAGTATACAGAAATAAGTAAAACTTAGACAATCTAAGTATGTGAGACTTTAAAGATGAAACCATTTTGTCAGATAACCCAATACCACTGCGGCTCAAGCAAGCTCGCAAAAAGATCGGCATTTCCCAGAAAGAGCTTGGGATCAAAATAGGTATGGACGCGAGTTCTGCTAGTGGCCGTATGAATCACTATGAGAAAGGCAGACATGTACCTGATGTGGCGACGCTGAGAAAGATTGCAGCGGAGCTTAATGTGCCACTGAATTATTTCTTTTGTGAAGATGATTTAAGTGCTGAGTTGGCCTGCTTAATTTCTAAGCTCGATGATGAGAGTAAGAAAGATTTGATTTCAGAGCTGCTTGCTACTAAAAGCAACGATAGCGCTTAGTTGTATTCATCTTTCGCCATAGGGTGATAGATGATCTACCAATTTCCAGTACCACATGATGATGAGCTACTAGGCAGTGTCTTAGCTCGTTTTATTTCTAGGCAAGGCATACGCGAGGATAAAGTAGCACTTGAGCTGCTTTTTGGAAGCCGAAATATAGTGCCTTCGGCTTTGCTTCAAGGTCACCTTTCTGACTTATCTCGACAGGTCTGGCGCTTATGGCCTGCAACTACCGATGAAATGCTAGAAAAACACTCAATACTTCCTGTGTTTAAGTCATTTATTGAACCTAGTAGATATGCAGCCATTTGTTCTGATTTAGCTTTTGACTCTAAAAGCCATTCAATGCTGAAAACAGGAATTAACGCTTCTTCTTTGGTATTTCCAGCTTACTACCGATATTGTCCAATTTGCTTCAACGGGGATATGAAGCAGTATGCTTACAGTTACTGGAGACGGCAATTTCATTTACCAGGCGTAACAGTTTGCTTAACGCATCGATGTGCCTTAGTTAACTCAGAGTTTGATTTAAAACCAAGTCGTCGTCACTCATTTATAGAGGCTTCGAGTCTCTTAACTATGTCGAGACCGTCTGCTGCTGAAGTCTGTGAAAAACCAATACTAGTTGATCTGGCTAGTAATATTGATCGATTGCTTCATCAGTCTTTTCCGTATATATCACCAGATCAGTGGACGGCATTTTATGATGCAAGACTCAGAGAAGTTGGGTTAAAAAGTACTAAGGGTGTTGAGCATCATCAGGTTGAAAGTCAATTTAGCCAGTATTGGGGGGATAGATTCTTAAAAGAATGCGGCCTAGATCTTGTGGGAGGGGTAACGTGGCTTCAGACATTTTTTCGCAAACATCGAAAGCACTTCTCTTATCTACATCACCTGCTGTGCCTACAAGCGCTCTTTCCGAATTGGAAGCTGAATGATGTTTTTAGCGTGGCATCAAGTATTAGGGTGCAGTCTACTAAGAGAGTATATAGCTCTTCTCAAGCTGATTTAAGAGCGTCTGAGTATAGGGCAGTTTGGCATAATCTTAAAAAAGAGAACGCATCTCTCAAGGATATTAGAGCAACGAGGGAAGGAGTTCGAGTGTACTCATGGCTTTATCGATTCGATAATGTATGGTTGAAAGAGAATCTTCCCACCCCGTTCAAGAACAACCGTGGTCGAATTGTCGATTGGAAGAAACGAGATCTAGAAGTGGTTAGGACGCTTTTAAAAATCCGCAGCAACAGTTTTGATGAATTATCATTACCAAGAATGACTCAGCAATGGTTTATTACTCAAACTAAAATGCGTTGGGGAATTGGTAAGCATCTTTCTAAGTTACCGCTGTGTCGATGTTTTTTTATCAAATACACAGAGTCTATTGAGGAGTTCCAAGTTCGTCGTGTTCTCGCTATTATCGTTAATGCCATCAACTTTAACGAGCCTATTCCAAGACCATATGAAATTGAACGCCTTGCTGGACTCAGCGAAAAACGGATTCGGGAAGCTACGCGACGAATTATCAGAGAAAATTTCGAAATGGTTTCCTGCTTTAAGTTACCTACCCAGAGACACAGAACTGGTTAAAATTCACGGGGTATTTCGATCTAAAAATTTGCTGAAAAATAAAGATATCTTTGTCGCCATTGAGTGGAAAGATGGCGTCACATCATCCTTGCCTATTGAAATGGCTAGCTTTTTGGCACCTGGGCTATCATTTAAAGATAAAAAAGTTGTTTCGCAATCTCAGTGTCAGAGACAATTAATTCACATTATTAGTCTAGAGCGTGTCGATAAAGGCTCAGATCATTACCAATATTACTATAAAACAGATAAGGGGCTGATGAAGTTTTCAGGTTTTGAATTAGCTAGAACGTTATTTTTTCATAACCCGCATCTTGTTCGAGCCGCCTACACTGCCAATGGTTTAAGCGCTCTAGCGTTCGTAAATCGCAATCAGTTGCCAATCGAAATCCGCTTCCCTGAAAGTACTAAATACCCTGTTAGCTTTATAGGTACAAAAAGTAAGAGAACGCATTTAGCTTGGATGTTACTTGATGGAGAAGCTAAGAAGAGTGCATTTTCTGTCTTTGAGTCCTTTAAAAATGATGCGGGGAAATTAGGGTTTAAATTTGTCCCACCAAATCTAAAAGACTGGCAACTCGAGGTCTCTGTGCTAACTGATCCAGAAGAAAATTTTGCAGAGGTAGCTCGTGTAGAAAGGGTTGTAGAGGCAGTCTTAAATGAGAACGCATCTGATGTTTTGGTTAACCATCCCAAAAATAAAGATCAACGCGCTAAAAGTAAGGTGGCAACTTCGAAAAATGGTCATGTCCCAGCAGATGATATTGATCCTGAGCTAGATCTTGGGGATATACCTGGTTTAGGAAAACGACTTCACAACGAGCAACTAAAAGGCTTTTCTTTTAGTTGCTCTGGTATTAAAAGCGTAAAATCATCTAAAGAGAAGAAAGCTGAAAGCTATAAACGTGCGCCGTCTACTGAAGATCGAGACACCAAAGAAGAAAAGGCAGGCATCGGTATGGCAGAGAGAGACGGTGATGCACAGGAGTTTAGTCCTTCAATTAATCAAGATGATGAGGTCACAGAGACTGTTGATTTGCCTCAGAAATTCAGTTTGTTTGCAGAAGTGATTGAAGAAGTTTCAAAATCTGATGGCATTAAGCTTGTTCAGGAAGCTAAGTGTTATAGATTTCCAGAGCCTTCTAATAACAGCAGGGTTGTTTATCAAACGCAATATGAGGACCGACTTAAGTATTTTGTGGCGATTTTAGATATTAAGGGTAGTAACTTGATTCTGGTAGAAGCAGATACAAACAATCTAGAAAAACCTAAAGGGGCCAGTACTTTAATATTAGGCCTAAAAGAAGACGCCACAGAGAATTTTCATAAAATTCTTCAGAACTTTTCAGATAAGGGGGCTCAGTGGACTCACAGCTTCATAAACGAGCGGTGCAACTTCTTCAGCCCTTGCAGGCATCCGTCTCTAAAAGAGAAAGGGAAAGTTCGCACAAACGAGGCATATAAAGACAAATGGATTAGTGATCTTCGCGAGAAACTGAAGGGATTTAAGAAGACCTCATGAACGGCTATAGAGGTAAAGCCTCTATAGCCAAAAAGGTCAGAACCAAATGAATTTGCGAGGATTAGTAATGGCTGGGCAGTACGAAAAAGCAATAAGCATTGTAGAGGCAATAGAGAGTATTCGCAGTAGTGATTTTCTACTGCCCGCTATTCAGCGTCAATTTGTTTGGAGTAGTCATCAAATTTGTGTGCTGTTTGATTCTTTGATGCGTGGCTATCCCATCAACAGCTTTATGCTGTGGGAAGTAAAAGAAGATAAGATTAAAAATGACTACAAATTCTATAAATTCATTGAAGGCTATTGCCAGCGCTTTAATGAAGAGAATCCTCTTGCACCAACCGATGCGACTTTTAAAGACTTTAAAGCTGTTATTGATGGCCAGCAAAGACTAACTTCTTTATATCTAGGTCTGTGTAGTACGTATGCTTATAAGCAACCTAGGGTATGGTGGCCTAACACTCAAGACGATGCGTTATTACCACCCCGTAAACTCTACCTTGATCTTTTCAATCCCCTAAAGGTAGAAGATGATGATGCTTTAATGAACTATAACTTTAAGTTTTTGACGGACAAACAATACAAAGCGTCAATTAACGTAAGTGAAGATAGGCATCATTGGTATTGTTTGCATAACATCATGCGCTTGCCCCAGGTAGAAGGAGGAACCAGAATATGGCGCGAGATCGTTCGCCCTTATCTTGCAGAACACAACCTAGAAGATAACGAGTTTGCTGAAGAGACTTTGTCCCTGTTGTATGACGTGATTCGTTGTCAGAAGAACATTCATTATTTCAATGAAAAAAGCCAAGAGATAGACCATGTTCTGGATGTTTTTATTAGGACTAATAGTGGTGGTACAAAACTGGATTTTTCAGACCTGTTAATGTCTATTGCGGTTGCCAATTGGGATGGTAACTTTAGAGAAGAGGTTGACTCGCTGGTTAAAGAGATAAATCAACGCTCGGATATGGGGTTTTATCTGGGGAGAGACTGGATATTGAAAACCTGTTTAATGCTTACAGAATCCGATGTGAAGTTTAAGGTGAAAAACTTTAAGGCTGAACAGGTAACAGTTATTCAAGAACAATGGGATGAGATTAAGCACTGCATTAAAGAAACGTTTAAACTGGTCCGTCGATTTGGCATTAACCCTCAATCGCTAACCTCTAAGAATGCAGTTATCCCAATTTGTTATTACCTATATAGAAAGCAATCCAGAGGTCAACCGCTTTATTTATCGATAAACAACCTCGCAAAGAGAGCCAACAGCGTCAACCCATTAGTCAGTGGTTCTATATGGTTCTGCTTAAAGGGGTATTTGGTGGTCAGGCAGATACAATTCTTTCTGGTATGCGAGAAGTGCTCCAAGTTAACCTTAATGCTGAGGTTTTCCCATTGGGCGCCATTATTGATAAGTACAAAGGTACGAATAAAGATCTACGTTTTGATGCGGAGTATTTGGATAAATTATTGGATATTCAGTATGGAGAGGGTCGTTGTCGAGCGTTGCTGCATTTATTATTTCCTGAAATGAATCCAACTGAGACCTTTCACATAGATCACTTGCACCCAAAATCGGGTTTTGAAAAGAAAGCCTTACGCAGTTATGAATTCTTGCAAGAGAATGATGAGTTGATGGCGTTTTATGTTAATCCTGGGCATTGGAATAGCATTGCCAATCTGCATTTATTGAATGATTCACAAAATATGTCAAAAAAAGACAAACCTTTATCCATCTGGCTTGGATATGAAGGCGTTACTTTATCAAAGCAGATTTTATTGGTGAATGAAAATACCAGCCTAGAATTTGATCAGTTTCAGAGCTTCTATGAACAGCGTCGTGCCGCATTAAAAACTCGCCTTAAATCTCGCGTATTTATGACAGAAGGTCTATTAATGGTTGATGTTGAAGACGGCATTGATGAAGAGGTTGTAGAAGAGGAGTTGTTAATATGACAACTAACTCTGTCAGTCCGCTTTGGAGCGCCTATTTCAAAAGCACTTCATCGTGTTCTGGTATGACGATAAGTAAGATCTGCGGGAGGGCTGTAACTTCGACGCCATTGAAGATGTTGAACAGCTTGAAGTTCAGAATAATCAATTTTGCATTAAGCACATGTTGCTGCGCTTATGATACTGCCTGAAGTGATGCGGCGATTATTTTCCAGCAGCCCAAGTAGATGAGATGCATCCTTTAAGTTTAAAAAAATAAGCATGTAAAATGTATTTTTGAATGCGTAGTTGGCATACGATAAAAATATCAAACTTTATTATCGGACCCAAGCATCCTTGACTGAAAAAAATATCAAACTTTAGGTGTTTGATGTACCAAAAACAGCTATTTTTTTATCAAACTTTATTATGGTCGTACATGCCCTTGTTGGTGAACAATAAAGTTGTTAATTTTTGCCATTTGAACTAACTTAGAAATAAGTTAATTCAGATGGCAATTTAGTATGGGCAAGAAGCAATACTGGAATTCAGAAGCTAAAAATGAGTGTTGGATCTAAGAAGGCCGGGGTCAGAGATCAGGTCCCGACGGCTTACTATACGTGACGTACCCTCCCAAGGTCGATCACACAGAATTTTGTACCCATCATCTCCTTTCCGACCTCGAACTCGCTACTTTCTTCTTCCTCCAATGGCGACCAATAACCACCGACATTTGCGAGCAATTTCCATTAGATCGGGAGTTAACCCGAGAAATATGTAATCAACTTGGCGTCGAGCATCCAAATTTTCAGGGTGTGGATCAATATATGAGTAGTGATTTTGTCGTAGATTCCGAAGATAGGAGCAAGCCAAGGTTTGCTGTTCAGGTGAAGAGTGGAAGTGCTTTCAAGATTCTAGAACAGTGGAGAAGTTGCAAATAGAGCGCATATATTGGGCTGAAAAAGAGGTCCCTTTCTTTCTAGTGAATGAGAATCAAATACCTAGGCCTGTTTTTGAGAGCATTGGTGTTCTTTACAACCATATCGAAGATGATGCTAGCCAGGACGAGCTACTGACCTATTTTTCATTGTTTCTAAAGCAGATTCCTCAGGATAAAAGCCTTAGGGTTATCGACCTATGCATTCGCTTGGACACCGCTTATGACTTCGATCCAGTAGAAGCCTTATTTTAATTCAAACGATTATTGGCACAGCGCTTCTTTCATTTTGACATCACAAAGCCATTCACTGAGTTACGTTGCTCAGATTTAGTTGCTGAAGGCCAGCGTGTGTTGCAGGAGGTGTGGCGTGTTTCAAGTTAACGAAGTTTTAAACCTGCAGGACAAGTTGTATCGAATCCTTGTTTCTATTGAGCGTCAAGTCGTCTGGATATCGTTGGATGACTCTAAAGCCTTGCCAGACTTCGCCAGAATTGAGCAACTCAATGATCTGTTGTTGCAGGAAAAGATGACCCGCGTGGATGATCCGTATGAGTATGTTCAAAGTTTATTACCGGAAGAAGGGGCGAAAGATGCAGCAATTCGTGATAAAAACTACTTGGTTATCTCACCACTAAGTTGAAGACCCACGGTTCTATGTCAAGAAAGTCAGAACGAAACATATAGCCGAAATACTGGCTACAGGGAAAGTTTCGCGCCCTTATTTGTATAAATTGATTCGTCGCTATTGGCAGCGAGGTCAAACACCAAACGCCCTGTTACCAGACTACAAAAACTCAGGTGCGAAAGGAATCAAAAGAACAGTAAAAGATAAAAAGCTTGGCCGACCGTGTGTCTATATGGAAGGTACAGGTGCCTTAATTGACGAAAAGACAGAAAAGCTATTCCGAATTGTTATTGATAAATATGTTCTGAATAAGAATTTTACGATTGCCCGTGCCCATAGGAGATTGAAAAAACTATACGAGCCTAGATTGCAGCAATAAGTGACACACGCTTATTTAATAATACTTCAATCGGGGTGAGATCAGTTCCCTTAGGCTAAGGAAACTGCGATTAAGTCCCCAATATGAGACAATGCCGATCTGACCATTACCTCAAGACCGAATGACATGAATCAGCTTTCCTTCGCCGATACCGAATTTACCAGCAAACGCCGCAAGACTCGCAAAGAGCTCTTCCTTGGTCGGATGAATGAGCTGATTCCATGGCTACAGCTCGAAGCTCAGATTGAGCCGTTTTACCCAAAAGCTGGCAATGGTCGGCGTCCATACCCTCTCGCTACCATGCTGCGCATTCACTTTATGCAGAACTGGTACAACATGAGTGATCCAGCGATGG
>NZ_CP025572.1:687532-709351 GCF_018336975.1 Marinomonas sp. CT5
CCTAGATTGCAGCAATAAGTGACACACGCTTATTTAATAATACTTCAATCGGGGTGAGATAGTTCAACGATTTTCTCGGTCTAAAATTTATTAACATTTGAGTGTCCGCAATCTCCTGTTCTGTCAGCTGACCAATAGCGAATCCCTTAGGGTAAAATCGTCTAAGCAAACCATTGGTATTTTCATTAAGACCGCGCTGCCATGAGTGATAGGGCTTAGCAAAATAGGTTTTGCATTTCAGTGTTTTGGCAATACTTTGATGGCCTGCAAACTCCCCTCCATTGTCAAACGTGATGCTATGGCAAATATGCTTAAAAGGCTTTAACAGTTTTTTAATGGCGCTAGAGACCAACTTTTTGGTCTTGTTTTTAACGCGGCAGGTTAATAAGAGCTTTGTGACCCGCTCTGTTAAGGTTACAAGGTAGCCATCTTGACCAAAAACCGTATNACCTTCCCAATGACCAATTTCTTGTTTGTCATCAACCTCTTTGGGGNGCTGGTCGATATCGACTCGGTAGGGATCAGGTGAGCCCCTGCCATAGCGCCTTTGCGCGGCTTGTAGGGCTTTCCTTGTCTTGCTAATTTATGCCGCCATCCTTGCTCAAATACAATCTTATAGACGGTATTACAACAGACTTTTAATGTAGGCAGTGTTCTGGTCGTGGTTGCATGTGTGTGAGCTACCTCAGCAGAATACTTGTTATCGAGACATCGTCTCAGTTCACGAGCAATCGTTTTATTGCTTCTCTTAAGCTTGTTTGCGATGGTTCTTGCTGAAAATCCTAGTTCCTTTAGGCCTTCAATCTGGTATCGTTCTTTTAGTGTCAGTTGCTTATATTGGTTGTTCATTTTTGGACGACCTTGGTGGATTGTGTGAGAACTCGAAGCCTATAGGCAACTGACTCTCTTATCTATACCAAGTGTGTCGGTTATTGTTGAGATCTAAGCTATACATTGCAAACTGAATTTTTAAATTATCGGAATCAATAAGTGACTATGAAATACTTGGTAACAGGCGCAGCCGGTTTTATCGGTATGCATACATGCAGACGATTGCTTGATGATGGGCATGAAGTGGTTGGTCTTGATAACTTAAATGCTTATTACATCCCCCGTCTTAAACAGCATCGCTTGGCTCAGCTAGAAGGGTATTCAAATTTCCGTTTTATAAAAATGGATTTGGCTGATCGTGAAGGTATTGCGCAACTGTTCAAAACAGAGCAATTCAAACGAGTGATACATCTTGCTGCTCAAGCTGGAGTGCGTTATTCATTAGAAGCGCCATTTGACTATGTTGATAGCAATTTAGCCGGAATGGTGTCGATACTTGAAGGGTGTCGCCATAATAAAGTTGGACACCTAGTATATGCTTCTTCGAGCTCTGTGTATGGCATGAACGCAAGCATACCTTTCTCTGAGTCGGATAATGTTGATTTTCCTGTTTCTCTTTATGCAGCCACCAAAAAATCCAACGAATTAATGGCTTACTCATACTCACACCTTTACAATATCCCAACCACTGGCTTACGTTTTTTTACTGTTTATGGCCCCGGAGGTCGTCCAGATATGGCTTCATGGCTGTTTACTGAGTCGATACTGAACGAGCAGCCGATAAAAGTTTTTAACCATGGAAAAATGCAGCGTGACTTTTCCTATATCGACGATATTGTTGAAGGGGTTATAAGAGTCCAAGATGTTATTTCTAATGGAAAAGCCCCTTACTCTATTTTCAATATAGGTAATAACAACCCCGTTGAGCTGTCTGTTTTTATCGAAGCTATAGAAAGTGCATGCGGTAAAACAGCGCAGAAAAACTATATGGATATGCAACCTAGGGATGTTCCCAGAACCTATGCTTATACCGCTCGGCTTGAACAGGCTGTCGGTTATAAGCCGGCAACCTCTATTCAGGAGGGTATGAAAAAGTTTGTGACTTGGTATAAAGAATTTCAAAAGGAACTTAGTGCATGAAGATCGCTGTAGCGGGTACTGGATATGTTGGTTTATCTAATGCAATGCTTCTGGCTCAGCATAATGAGGTTGTTACGGTAGATATCCTTCCTGAAAAAGTGGAAATGCTGAATAATAAAAAATCTCTTATTATCGATAAAGAGATTGAGGACTTTCTTTCAAATGAAACATTAAATTTCAGAGCAACTCCTGATAAAAGAGAGGCTTATAAAAATGCAGAATTTGTTATTATTGCAACCCCCACGGACTATGATCCTCAAATAAACTATTTTAATACTCGAAGTGTTGAATCAGTCATTGAAGATGTTATCGCTATTAACCCTTTCGCTGTTATGGTTATAAAATCTATTGTAGCCGTTGGCTACACTTCACGGGTTAAAGAAAAATTTGATAGCCAGAATATTATTTTCTCACCTGAATTTTTACGTAAAGGTGAGGCATTATATGATAATCTTTATCCTTCCCGAATTATTGTTGGTGAGAAGCCAGCAAGAGCGGAAACCTTTGCTAAACTTCTTATGGCAGGGGTGTATAAAGAGAATATTGATACTTTGTTTACTGACAGCACAGAAGCTGAAGGGGTTAGACTTTTCTCTAACACCTACTTTGCTTTGCGCGTTGCCTACTTCAATGAATTAGATACTTATTGTGAACCCCATGGTTTAGACACCAAGCAAATTATAGAAGGTGTTTCTTTAGATCCTCGTATTGGAAATCATTATAACAACCCAAGTTTTGGTTATGGTGGTTATTGTCTACCAAAAGACACCAAACAGCTTTTGGCAAATTACCAAGAAGTTCCTAATAATCCTATTAAAGTAATTGTCGATTCAAATAGTACCCGTAAAGACTTTATTGCTGATTCCATTCTAAAACGTAACCCTAAAGTGGTTGGGATTTTTCGTTTAGTAATGAAAAATGTCAGTGATAACTTCCGCTCTTCTGCCATTCAAGGAGTTATGAAACGAATTAAAGCCAAGGGTGTTGAAGTTGTTGTTTATGAGCCGGTGTTAGATAATGAGCACTTTTTTCATTCGCGAGTAATAAAAATGCTTGATGAATTCAAAAGTATCTCAGATGTTATTGTCGCTAATAGACCATCACAAAGATTGTCTGATGTAGCGGATAAAGTTTATACCCGAGATATTTTTGGTAACGATTAAATTTTCTTAGCTATGTGAATTTATAGATAAAAGGGTGGAAGATATTGTGCATAATATTTTAATTGTTGGTGCTGGTCAGTTAGGTAGTCGTCATTTACAAGGTGCTTTGCTAAGCACCTTTCCCTTGAGTATATCCGTTGTAGATCCTTCTGAGCAGTCTTTATCTGTTGCAAAGGAAAGAGCGCTTCAAGTACAACCGTCTAATAAGAAATCTGAAGTCTTCTATATGTCTACTTTACCTGAAGGGCAGGAAATTGACATATGTATTCTTTCTACATCAGCGGATATAAGAGCCGATATTGCAAGGAAAATTATAGCTAAAAATCAAGTTAGTCATATGGTCTTTGAAAAAGTTTTGTTTCAAAAAGAATCTGATTATTTTGAATTAGAAAAGCTTCTAGAAGAGAAAAGTGTTTGGGGATGGGTCAATTGTCCACGTAGAGTCTATGGCGAATATCAAGAAATTAGATCAAGTTTGGACTTGTCTTCCCCTGTTGAGGTTTCCGTTTTCGGAAGTGGATGGGGGATGGCATGTAATAGTGTTCATTTTTTGGATTTATTTTCTTATTTAATTGGTGACCTTCCTGACATAAATATAAAAGAAAGTTATTTGGACACTGAGATAATAAAGAGCAAAAGAAGTGGCTACTACGAGGTAACAGGATCCATAACTTTTCAATCTGAAAAACATTCTATTAAAGTAGAGTGCACCCAAGAAGAAGGCGTTGAGCTAAATGTTTTAATTAAAAACGCAGGTAATTCATATTTTATAAATGAGATCGGGAGAGTTTGGGAAAGGGAAGTCAACGGAGAGTGCTGTAGTGGTTCATATGACCCTAAAATGCAAAGTATGCTAACTGGTGTCTATTTAGATGAATTGCTAAGTTCGAATGTAGTTGGCCTGACTCCCTTTTTACAGTCTTGTCGAGTTCATACTCCTTTTGTCAAGTGTTTAATGCAACACTTCCGTTTTTACCTTGATGCTAATATTGATAAATGCCCAATAACATAAACTTTAAAGGTTGGAAATACTGATGATTTGGTTAATCGGTTCAGGTGGAATGTCTGTAGATTATACTACGGTCCTAAACTCACTAGGCGTAGATTATATTGTTGTAGGTAGAGGCGCTAACTCTGCTGAAGAGTTTAAAAAAAGAGCTGGTGTTGATGTTGTGGTGGGGGGGACTGAAAAATTAATTTCTGAGTCGACAGAGGTTCCAGACGCTGCAATTATCAGTGTCGGAGTTGAGCAGTTATACAATGTGACTTCTCTGCTTATAGAATTTGGTGTTAAAAATATATTAGTCGAAAAGCCAGCTGCTTTGTCTTTTAACGAAATAGATGATTTGTATCAGCTGTCTATAAAAAAGTCCTGTTCTATTTTTATTGCCTATAATCGCCGCTTTTTTTCATCTGTTTTGGAACTGAGAAGCAGAGTCATTGAAGAGGGGGGCGTTACTTCATTTAACTTTGAATTCACTGAATGGAGTCATAAAATTGAGAAGCTAGATAAACCAGAAATTGTTCTAGAAAAATGGCTTTTGTCAAACTCTACCCATATTGTTGATTTGGCTTTTTATTTAGGGGGAAAACCTTCCGAGATTGCCAGTTTTGTGCGAGGAGGTGTTTCTTGGCACCCAAATGGATCTGTATTTACGGGTTCGGGTGTCACTGAAAAGGGTGCCTTGTTTAGCTATTGTGCAAATTGGGAATCAGCGGGTCGTTGGGCCGTGGAAGTTTTAACAAAAGAAAATAGATATTATTTATCCCCAATTGAAGAGCTTCAGGTTCAGAAAAGAGGGCAGATAAATAAAGAGGCTGTTGAGATCAATGATCAGCTGGATAAAAGCTTTAAGCCAGGGTTGTATAAACAAGTAAAAGCCTTTTTAGAAAAGGATCATGATCTATTGTGCTCTATAAAAGAACACAGAGACATATTTTCGGTTTATGAAAAAATTGCAGGATATTAGTTTTATTTTGTACAACGAGTATTAGGAATTTATGATAACAGTACCTATAGATAGAGGCCCTGAAAAGTGCCTATTATCTGGGCTATAGGTTCTCTAGCTAGTAATACGTAAGTTGTATTTTTGTAATTTAGGGGAAAAAATTGGATTTATTAAGTTTGATAGGTCGATCTAGAGCTCTGTTTTTAGAGGATATTAGCACGTATGAGGAAGAGCTTTCTTCTGCAGTAAACGCATCTAAGTTTTTAGTACTTGGAGCTGCAGGATCTATTGGTCAAGCCGTGACGAGAGAGATCTTCAAACGTAACCCTAAAAAGCTTCATGCTGTTGATATAAGCGAAAACAATCTGGTTGAACTGGTGCGAGATATACGCAGTTCATTTGGCTATATAGAGGGTGACTTTCAGACATTTGCATTGGATACTGGCTCGCTAGAATACGATGCCTTTATTAAATCTGATGGTGAGTATGATTATGTATTGAACCTCTCCGCATTGAAGCATGTACGCAGTGAGAAAGATCCTTATACTCTTATGCGAATGATTGATGTGAATGTGTTTAATACAGACAAAACAATTCAGCAATCAATTGATCATGGCGTTAAAAAATACTTTTGTGTTTCCACGGATAAAGCTGCAAACCCAGTGAATATGATGGGGGCTTCTAAACGCATTATGGAAATGTTTTTAATGCGTCGTAGTGAACAAATCGAAATCTCCACCGCACGTTTTGCCAATGTGGCTTTTTCTGATGGTTCTTTGCTTCATGGTTTTAATCAGCGTTTGCAAAAGAAGCAACCAATTGTAGCCCCTAACGATATAAGACGCTATTTCGTCATGCCGCAAGAATCTGGCGAATTGTGTCTTATGTCCTGCATTTTGGGTGAAAATCGAGACATATTTTTCCCTAAGCTTAGTGAGGCTTTGCATCTTATAACCTTTGCGGAAATTGCTGTCAAATACCTTCATCAGCGCGGCTATGAGCCTTATTTATGCAGTGATGAAGAGGAAGCTCGCTCCTTAGTAACGACCCTGCCTGAACAAGGTAAGTGGCCATGTCTCTTTACTAACAGTGATACAACGGGTGAAAAAGATTTTGAAGAGTTTTTTACAGGTCAAGAAACCGTTGATTTTGATCGCTTTGAAAACCTTGGTGTGATTAAAAATGCACCAGAATATGATCGGAACTTGTTAACCTTGTTTGAACAATCTATTCAGCAGATGAAAAACAAACAAGAGTGGGATAAATCTCAGATTGTTAACTTGTTTTTTGAAATGATTCCAGGTTTTGGGTATAAAGAAACAGGTAAATATCTAGATAGTAAGATGTGAGGAGATGGTGATGGAATCTGAAAGCCTTGTGAAGTTTGTCCGTGATGTCTATCAGACGAAGGATTTTATCCCACTCCATGCTCCAACTTTTTCGGCAAACGAAAAAGCTTATGTGGCGGAAACCATTGAAAGCACGTTTGTGTCGAGTGTTGGTAAGTTTGTTGATGAGTTTGAGCATAAAGTTGAAAGCTTTACTGCAAGCCCCCGTGCCGTTGCAACGATGAATGGAACGGCTGCACTTCATGGGGCTTTGTATATGGCAGGTGTGAAACACGGGGATTTGGTTATTACCCAAGCACTTACCTTTGTTGCCACGTGTAATGCTCTCTATCATATGGGGGCCGAACCAATTTTTGTTGATGTCTCCTCTGTTAGCTTAGGTCTATGTCCTAAAGCTGTTGCTCAATATTTGGATGAGAATGCGGAATTAACCGAATCAGGTTGTGTGCATAAAACAACTAAACAGCGCATCAAGGCAGTAGTTCCCATGCATACCTTTGGGCATCCTGTAGAGCTAGATGAGTTGATCTCTGTATGTAATAAATGGCAACTGGTTCTGGTGGAAGATGCTGCAGAAAGCCTTGGCTCATTTTATAAAGGGAGGCATACTGGAACTCTAGGTGACTTTGGTGCTTTAAGCTTTAATGGCAATAAAATTATTACGACCGGTGGTGGTGGTATGATTTTATGTTCCAGCGAGGAGACTGGGGCTAAAACAAAATATATTACTACAACTGCCAAGGTTCCTCACCCTTATGAGTTTTTCCATGACGAGCCCGGATTTAATTATCGTATGCCAAATATTAACGCTGCTTTAGGGTGTGCGCAAATGGAATCTTTGCCGACATTTTTAGAAAAAAAGAGAGAGCTGGCAAAACAGTATCAAGTTTTTTTTGAAGGTTCAGATTTTCAATTTGTTGTAGAACCTGAGTATGGACAATCTAATTATTGGCTAAATGCTATTGTTTGCCCAGATGCCGAGAGCCGAAATAAAATGCTAGAGCAGACAAACCAGAAGGGAGTGATGACGCGCCCTATATGGAAGCTGATGCATAGATTGCCTATGTTTAAGGGTGCCTTACGTGGTGACTTGACTCATTCTGAGAGTATTGAAAAGTGCCTTATTAATTTGCCTAGTTCACCAGTTTCTTTATAAAGGATTTTTATGGTTACCAATATAAAGAAAGTCGCTGTGTTCACAGGAACAAGAGCAGAATATGGTTTGCTTTATTGGCTTCTAAAAGATATTCAAGATGATCCTGATCTTCAGCTGCAACTACTTGTTACAGGGATGCATTTATCTCCTGAGTTTGGGGAAACTTATCAGCAGATAGAAAAAGATGGATTTAACATCGACGAGAAGATTGAGATATTACTTTCATCTAACTCTGCACAAGGAACTGCTAAAAGTATGGGGCTAGGGGTGCTAGGGTTTACTGATGCCTTATCGCGCCTTAAGCCTAGTGTATTGGTAATACTTGGTGATCGTTTCGAGGCTCTAGCTGCGGCTCAAACAGCAATGATTTTGCGTATACCTGTTTTTCATCTACATGGTGGTGAGATTACAGAAGGCGCTTATGATGATTCAATTCGTCACGCAATTACCAAACTTAGCTATCTACATGGAACTTCAACCGAAGAGTATCGTCAGCGTGTTATTCAATTAGGAGAGTCGCCGGAGAGAGTAAGGAATATCGGTGCTATAGGTCTTGATCACCTAAAACGATCTGATTTTATGAGCGTAGCGCAGTTATCTGATTCCCTTCAGTTTAACCTTAAATCTCCATATTTTCTGGTGACTTATCACCCTGTAACAATCGGAGAAGAGCAGCCTGTTTCCAGTTTTCAAGCATTATTGAGCGCTCTTGATACCTATCCTGATTACCAAGTTATTTTAACCTATCCAAACGCAGATGATGGTGGCAGGAGTATTATTCCCTTGTTAGAAGAGTATGCAAGGTCACGGCCAGAGCGTGTATTGGCCATTCCGTCTTTAGGACAGGTACGTTATTTGAGTGCAGTTAAGCATTCGATGGCAGTTATAGGTAACTCTTCTAGTGGAATTATTGAAGTTCCAGCATTTGATGTGCCTACAGTTAATATAGGTGTTCGACAAAAGGGACGTTTGGCAGCAAAAAGCGTATTGCATTGCCAAGCTAAACAGGTAGATATTGAGAGTGCAATTAAGATTGCTATTGATGGCAGTTATAAGGATGCTTGTGAAGTTATTTATAACCCTTACGGAGAAGGAGATAGTTGTACTCAAGTGATTGAAATGATTAAAACTCTAGATTTTGATCCGGCTAAGTCGTTTTTTGATGTAAATTTTGAACCAATTAAATGAGGTTGGTATGACACTTATTATTGCTGAAGCTGGTGTAAATCATAATGGTAATGAGGAACTGGCTTTTAAGTTGGTTGATGCGGCTTATCAAGCAGGTGCTGATATTGTTAAGTTTCAGACCTTTAAAGCAAAAAATCTAGTTACAGAACAAGCTAAGCAGGCAGATTACCAAGTCAAAAATATGCAAAGAGAAGAATCTCAGTTTGCTATGCTTAGCCGGCTAGAGTTGTCCTATGAGGCTCATCATCAGCTGGTTGCATATTGTAATAAACTGGGTATAGAGTTTCTTTCAACCGCGTTTGATGATGAAAGTCTTGAATTCTTAGTGAGTGACCTAGGGCTAAAGTGTCTTAAGCTTCCTTCTGGTGAGTTAACTAATGCGCCTCTGGTTTTAAAGCATGCTCGGACGGGATGTGATCTAATTGTCTCAACAGGGATGGCAACACTAGCTGAAATTGAAATGGCCTTAGGGGTTATTGCCTTTGGTTACACCTGTTCTATTGATTCCCAGCCTTCTCTTGCTGCATTTCAAGAAGCTTATGCTTCCGATGCAGGTCAAAAAGCTCTTAAAGAAAAGGTTAATATCCTTCACTGTACGACCGAATATCCTGCACCTATGGAAGAAATTAATCTAAGAGCGATGGATACTCTACGTCAGGCATTTGATTTACCCGCAGGCTATTCTGATCACAGTAAAGGAATTACTATTCCTATAGCTGCAGTTGCTAGAGGAGCCACTTTAATTGAGAAGCACTTTACTTTAGATAAAAATATGGAAGGGCCCGATCATAAGGCATCTTTAGAGCCAAATGAATTGACAGAAATGGTGTCCGCTATTCGTCAAGTAGAGATAGCTTTAGGTAGCTCGGTAAAAAAACCAACAGTATCCGAAATAAAAAATAAAGTGATTGCTAGGAAAAGTCTTGTTGCGACAAAAGATATTGCAATAGGTGAGTGCTTTTCTGAAGAAAATATAGCGATAAAACGCCCAGGAGATGGAATGTCCCCTTATTGTTATTGGGACGTATTAAACTCAAGATCTAGTAAAAACTATAAAGTTGGGGATATTATCGTTGAATAGTATAAAAGACACTCCGATTGTTTTGATTGGTGGTGGTGGGCATGCTTCTGTACTGGCGGATACTTTACTTAAACAGAAGCGAAAAATAGCTGCGATAATATCTCCGAATGATATTAAAAGGCGTTTAGTTTTTTCTGGTATTAGACAATTATTTAATGACGAAGATATTCTAGAGTTTAAGAATGATGAAGTGTTGTTAGTTAATGGTATAGGTATAGTTCCTAAGTCTGATCTTCGTTATAGAATTAATGAATACTTTCTTTCTCTTGGGTATAAATTTACAGCGGTTATTTCAAGTGATGCTTTAGTGTCAGAGTATGCATTAATTAGAGAAGGAGCTCAAATTTTGCCTAGGGCAATTGTTCAAGCTGGTGCAGAAATTGGAGAGCATACAATTATTAATAGTGGAGCCCTAGTGGAACATGATTCTTTAATCGGAATGTATTGTCATATTGCCCCCAATGTAACTATTTGCGGAGAGGTCCATATTGGAAATGAAGTGTATGTTGGAGCTGGGGCAACGATTATAAATTCCCTTGAATTAGCTGATCAGGTTGTTGTTGGTGCTGGGACAACTATTGTACGAGATATTGTTGATCCTCAGGTTATAGTGTCCGCAAAGAATAGAGTATTGGATTAAGGTAGTATTATGATCAAATGGCAAAATGTGATAGTAAATGAGAAAACAACTATCCGAGAAGCAATGAGAACAATTGATCGAGGTATGTTGCGTGTTGCGCTTGTGTGTAATGAAAAAGGACTGTTATTAGGAACTGTAACTGATGGCGATATTCGTCGAGGGTTATTGCTAGACTTAAATATGGAAGACTTAGTTATACGAGTGATGAACTCAAACCCTAAAACAGTTACTCAAAAGGAATCTAGAGAGTATTGTCTAGATATTATGAAACGTTTCGAGCTTTTATCTTTGCCTATTGTTGATGAGCAAATGAATCTAATTGGCTTAGAAACATTATATGAGTTATCCCAAACAAAGGTTTATGATAATCCAGTTTTTATTATGGCTGGGGGCTTTGGTACACGCCTACGACCATTAACTGATAATTGCCCGAAACCAATGTTAAAAGTTGGTGATAAGCCTATGCTTGAACATCAAATTAGGCGCTTTTCTAATTTGGGCTTTCGCAGCTTTTATATTTCTACTCACTATATGCCTGAAAAGATAATGGACTATTTTGGTAATGGTGAATCTTTTGGTGTAAAAATTCAGTATGTCCATGAAGAAGAGCCTTTGGGGACTGGGGGGGCTTTAGGTTTGTTGCCTAAAGATTTACCTAATTTACCTATCATAATGCTTAATGGTGACGTATTAACTAAAATTGATTTTCGTGTATTGCTTGATTACCACTCTATGAAAGGTGCTGATGCAACCATGTGTGTTAGGGAGCTAGATTATCAAATTCCATTCGGGGTGGTAGAGATAGAAGGAAGTCATGTAACTGGGATGGTTGAAAAGCCAACATATCGCTATCTCGTTAATACTGGAATATATGTGTTAAGTCCTGCCTGTATTTCTTCTGTAAGTTCTAATGAAAAATTAGATATGCCAACATTATTGGAGCGGAGAATCAGTGACGGAGAAAAAGTGAGTGTTTATACTAGTTATGATTACTGGCTAGACATAGGGCGTATTGCAGATTATAAAAAAGCAGAAAAAGATATAGAAAGCTTATTTTAATATTTATGAGGAGTTTTAAACTGCCATGGTGTGTGGATGAATAAAGATATCATAGATAAAGCAAATTCTTTTGGATTAATCTCTCTTATTTCTAAAAAATTTCAAGTTAGTGAGAAGTCTGTATACGGTTATTTATATAATTTAACAGATCATGCTCCCGATTCTATATTATGGGGGCGTAAAATTATTTTTTCTTTCTTGTTTTTTATTTTGTTGCCCTTTGCCTTTCTTACTAGAAAAAATAAAAGAAATAAAGAAAAAGTAGATGTCGTTTTTAATATATGGAATTATAATATTAGGAAGAATTCTTATAATCAATATTATCTTTCACTAGATGATATTCTGAAAAAGGAAGGGGTGAAAACAAAGTTGTACATAAATAAAGCTCCTCAAAATGCTTTCTTAGAATATGGTGATTACATATCATCTGATTATGTGGACAAAAAAAACTTTGTTTTTCGATTCCTTTCTGTTTTTTTTGATTTTAAGTTTTTTTTTAAAATTATTGGATTTTCTTTGAAGGAAAATGTGAATTTTCTTTATTTGTTTGTTAGGTTTTTTATTGGGTATATAAAGATAATATCTTTTTGCAAAAATATAAATTCTAGCGTTTATTGTTCTGCGAATGATATAGAAGCCTATTTGCTATTGCATGAGATTTTAAAAAAAAACAATGTCAAATATATATTAATTCAATCTTCTCTGAGGGAGCAATATCACCTTCTTTATAAAGGTGCAGACTATGTTTGCTGTTATAGTGAGAATCAAAGAAATATGTATATGCATGAATCTAATGATTTTAAAAATGTTGTTTCTTGTGGTTCGATTAAAAATCTAGAGTTTTTAAATAAAAAAGTACCAGTGAAATATGATGTTATGCTTGTAGAACAATTTGCTGATAGATCTGGTTTTGCATACGCTTCTAATGAAGCATATGTAGATATTTTAAAAAACTATATTCGATTCTCGAAAGAATTTCCAGAGTATAGTTTTGCTTATAGGGTTCGTCCTGAAAAAAGAGAGGAGAGAAGACATATAAAGTTATATGACTCTATTTTTGAAGAGCTTGAGCAATCTAAAATAATTTTAGATTCAGAGGGGAGCTCTTATGAGGCTGTGAAATCTTCTCGCCTTGTTATTGGTTATTTTTCTACTCTTTGCTTTGAGTCTATTGGCTTAGGCGTCCCTGCCTTATTTTTTTATTATGATGATTTCAAGTATGAAATATTTGATTACAATAACTCAAGTGATGATTTTTTAGTTACTGATTCGTCTTATGAGATTTTTAAGGCTTCAATTTTAAAAAAATTGAAAGAAAATAATAATGAGTATTTTGAAAAATATAAACCGATATATATGAACCAAAAAGAAAGTGTTGTGGATGATTTACTTGATGAAATAAGATTTCATATCAACTGATTTTTTAAATTGCGTTTCGCTTAGGTAAGAAAATGAGGAAAGTTGCTGTTATAGGTTTAGGTAGTATTGCATCCCGACATAGAAAAAATTTAAAAACATTGTTTCCAGATGCATGTGTTTATTCTATGTCTTCTAGTGGAAGGACTTTAGAAGAAAACATTCCGGATGCAGATAAATTAGTTTCTTCTATCAATGATTTAATTTTGATTCAAGTTCAGTTGGTTATAATTGCCTCTCCTGCACCATTTCATGCTAGTCATGCAATGCCATTAATTGAAGCTAATATTCCAGTCTTAATAGAAAAACCTATAACAATGGCCCTAAAAGATGCAGAAGCCATTAAATTAGCTGTTAAACGTTATAACACTGCCGCTACAGTAGGCTATTGCTTGCGTTATCTTTCTTCGGCAATCAAAATGAAAGAATATATAGACTCTGAAATGATTGGTCAGTTGTATCACGCTTTTGTTGAGGTTGGTCAGTACTTGCCTGATTGGCGTCCTGATAAAAATTATAAAGATAGTGTATCTGCAAATTCGGCCCTTGGTGGTGGGGTATTATTAGAGCTAAGTCATGAACTTGATTATGTTCGCTGGCTTTTAGGGCCTTTACATCTTGATCATGCAATTTTGAGAAGTTCTAATGAGTTAGGTTTGGATGTGGAAGATAGTGCAGATGTGTTGTTGCATACTGACAACAAAGCAGTCATCCATGTTCATTTAGATTTTTTACAACGTCAGGCTTATCGTAAATGTCGATTGGTAGGTAGTAAAGGAGTGCTTGAATGGGACTTAATTCGTAACGAGGTGAATTTTGTTTCTTCTTTAGGTAATACGTTGCTGTATAGCGCCCCTGACTGGGATAAAAATCAGATGTATTTGTCTATGGTTTCTGAATTTGTTGCCAATAGAGAAAAGTATCGTGCTCCAACAGTTTTGGACGATGCTATAGAAACTCTTTCTTTAGTAAATAATATTAAGTCTAATTATTCTATCGTCCATTAGTGAGAATAGAAACTTTATGAGAAATTTTGCATTTATCTTTGCTCGAGGCGGTTCTAAGGGGCTTCCTGGGAAAAATATTAAGCGTTTGTCTGGTAAGCCTTTGTTGCAATATTCCATTGATACTGCATTGGCTTGTTCTTTAATTGAGAGAGTTTTTGTCTCTACAGATGATAGTGAAATAGCTAAAGTGGCAATCGATAATGGAGCTACTGTGATTGATCGTCCTGCCTCATTAGCTGCTGATAACAGCCCTGAATGGCTTGCATGGAGGCATGCTATAGAATGGGTAGAAGAACACTATGGAGAGTTTGATAGCTTTGTTAGCTTACCTGCCACGAGTCCTTTGCGTTCTGTAATAGATGTGGAGTCTGCGATTTTAAAAAGGGATTATTCAAAAGCTGATATCTGTATATCCGTTACACCTGCGAGCAGAAGTCCTTACTTTAATATGGTCGTTCAACAGCCCGATGGCTTTGTCGAATTGGTCAACAAGCCTCAGTCTGAAGTTTCTCGTCGCCAAGATGCCCCTGCTGTTTTTGATATTACTACCGTGGTATATGCGGCTTCTCCTTGTTTTATTAAAGAAAGCTATGGCCTTTTTTCTGGTAAGGTTGTTGCTATTGAAGTGCCGAAAGAAAGGGCTGTAGATATTGACGATATATATGATTTCAAACTAGCTGAAGCGATTGTTCAGGAATTAAATTGATGGAAAAACTACTTGAAAATAAAACTTTTGTAATTGCTGGAGCTGGTGGATTATTAGGCTCTAGGCTGGTACCTGCTTTACTTAAACAAGGAGCTAATGTTGTTGCTCTAGATCGTGATCTAGAGGTGATGCAGAAAAAGTTGCACGCAACCTATGAGGGTTTTAAAGAGCAGATAAGTTTTGTTGAGCTTGATATTACTAATGAGGAAAGTGTTAAATACTTTTTTTCTCAGCAGAGTAGTCTTGATGGGGCGGTTAACACTGCTTACCCTCGTAATAAAACGTATGGAAAAGATTTTTTTGATGTCTCTCTTTCAAGCTTTAACGAAAACCTTTCCCTTCATTTAGGTAGTGCATTTTTATTTACTCAACAATGTGCAGCTTACTTTAAGGCTAATCGAACCCCTTTTTCTCTAGTTAATATATCTTCTATTTATGGGGTTGTAGCCCCTAAGTTTGATATATATGACAACACCAGTATGACGATGCCTGTTGAATATGCGGCAATAAAATCAGCGATTCAACATATTAATAAATATGTAGTGGCATATGTTAATGACAGTAGGTTTCGCATTAACTGTGTTAGTCCTGGTGGTATATTTGATAGTCAGCCTGAGTCGTTTTTATTGGCTTATAAAAAGAATACGCATGGTGCTGGTATGCTAGATGTGGATGAAGTGATAGGTTCTATTTTATTCTTCCTTTCCGAACAATCCCGTTATGTGACTGGGCAAAATATTATTGTTGATGATGGCTTTAGCTTATAGTGTCTCAAGGGGTTTTTTGCATGATTGCTGAGGAGTAACTTGATACATTACTGGATGGGAAAACGATCTGGGCATGAAAAATTTAGCTCAGATCTAATCCTGAAAGACATCGGTTCAAATGGCTAAAGGTCTGAGCTAGTACAGATTGTTATTGTCCTAAGTTAAGCTTCTTTCGTAGGCATCTTGAACTTTTTTTCTCATCTCTTCGCTTAAAACATTTAATTTTTCTGTTTTTCCGTTTATATTTCTCATATAAATATTAGAAAGAATCTCTTCTGTTTTTGAAGTTATTTCTGCTCCAATAAAAGTAGATAGCCTTTCGGTGACTTTTCTGGGAGATTCCACCAACTCTTCGTAATTCAAAACAAGTTTCTTCTCTAATTCTGGATACGCTTCCATCATTCTTATGTAGTAATAAGCAGCCCTATCTTCTTCCGTCAAATCCAACCAGAGTTCTTCCTCTGAGCTCTTTACCCAATATGGTATTACGCTCTCTTTGTATACTTTAGTTGGCCAGATCAGAACCTGTTCATGATTTCCAAACCATTTTTTTTCAATGATTGAGGATATGGCATCACTGGGATTTCTTCTCATAACTACATTTTTAGTCTCAGGATACAACCTGACTAACTTAGGAAGGTAGGGGACGAGATCAGGATTTTTGAAAGCAATAATCCTTTCTTCGGCTAACTCTGTTAACTCAGTTTTGCCCAAGGATCTTTGCTTTCTATTCTCTATGTCTTCTTGCATCTTAACCTTGAAGATGCTGCTATCATCCTCAAGGTTATGATTCAAGTTTCTGCCTGCTAGAGCATTTAGTAGCATATCTTCATAGAGGTAAGTTTCATAGAGAAGTTTCCATTCGGCTTCCGGTAATTGATCAATTAAAGGAAATAGAGACACTAATGTAGGTGGTTCAAAAAAATACTCTATGTTTTTCAGAGAGTGAATTATTTTACCAATAATAGTAGTCCCATTTCTTGCGCCACCTGAAATCACAACAGCATTATTGCACTTATCGAAAGCGTTTTGATGTAAGATAAAATTTGCCATTGTTCTATTCTCTATTCTCTATTCTCTATTCTTAGTTGATCCGATTTACGGTTTACTTGACTTTAATTTAATTTAAACAATACGGCTTTTTAGTTGCCATACACCATTCACTTGTTCCCAGAGATGAGGTAAACGATAGCTATCTACTACTTCCCAGAAATGTTCTTCTGTGATATCTAGATACTCTAGAAAATCTTTAAAGTATTTCTTCGGAAACTCTCCATCATATCTACTGGCTAGAGCAATACCCTCTTCTCTTGTAAGATGTCCTGCTCGAATTTCATGAGAAACATCCTCGATAGCTCTACCTAGGCCAAATTTGATGTAACGCATATAATAGTGCATTCCGTCAAGGCGATCATCGAGACTTGCGTACTTGCTGTAAGTTCCCTCGGAGCGTTCTGGATTTGCTTCGAAGTTTGTATTCTCTACAGCATAGTAGTAATTTTCTTGAGGAATCCACTTGTGATAATAAGAGTAATAATGGATTTTGATGTCTTTTTTCTCTACATCTTCTTTTGGTGGTGGGTTATAGAAAATAAGGTCACAATCTTGATAGTCATCTTTAGTGAAATAATCTTTGTTTTTGAGACCGTACTCGATTAACTCTTCTAAAGTACAACCTTTTAAAAGGTTGTGAGTAAACTCTGATACAGGTCGATAAGGTCTATCTGCTCCACTCGGGTCACCTGCATATTCAACTTCTCCGTTTTCGCCATAGAAAACAAGATCAATATCAAACTTATTTGCGATATGAAGGGCATAGTGTAATTGTCCCATCACAAATGCGTGAAAAGCATCGCCTAACTCTTCAAAGCAAAGGCGTGCGAGTTTACGATGCAGTTTTCCATTAGGCGAACATTTTAGGTTAGTAAAACCAGCATCTCTTAGATTTTGAAAGTTGCGGTATCCAATGTCGGTATAAAGAAAAGGAGACCAAGTTACAGTAAGAGGGTTCATCCCATATTTGTGTTTTAGTTGGTGCGCAACAAATGCAGAATCCTTCCCTCCACTACTTGGAATTACAACATCCCAATAACCGTCACTTCTACGGTGTTTATCGCAGAGTTCTTGCAGTTCTTTTTCTCTCTTTTCCCAATCAATACCATTCTGTTTGTACTCGGCGTTTTTACAGCCGCAACAAACTCCGTCATCATCAAACATAATTCGAGGACGTTGATTGGAAACTACACATTTTGAGCAATATTTTACTTCTTGGGGTAGATTGGGAATTTGCTTTTCCAAACCACTACGTTTGAATTTTTCTTTCATTACTTACCTCTCTGTAGCCAAATTTAAAAAATTGCTTATAATCTTAAGTCCCATTTCTCCGCTTTTCTCGGGATGGAATTGGCAACCATAAACATTATCGCGATTGATTGTTGCGGGACAAGCAACACCTGCATAATGGTTTACGGCATCTATGTGTTTTTCGTTATCAGGAAGTCCAATCAGAGAATGAACAAAATAAAAGTGTTCCTTTTGTTCGATTCCTTGAAGAATAGAAGAATGAAATTGATTGTCTAGGTGAGGAGAGGAAATAGCATTCCAGCCAATGTTAGGCACTTTAGAATGTTTATCAAAAGAGGGTTGTTTGGAAATGTATCTCACTTTCCCAGGTATTAAGTCAAGACCCTCATTATCCCCTAGTTCTTCACTATGACTTAAAAGTAATTGCATCCCTAAACAAATACCTAACAAAGGGCGATTGGATTTAGCAAACTCTTTAATCGGCTCAACTAGCCCTAATTTATGAAGGTTTTTCATTCCCTTACCAAAAGCTCCAACTCCTGGAAGAATGAGATGAGACGCATTTAAAATTTCTTTTCTATCTTGGGAAATCTTTGCGGTAAAGCCAAGATGACTTACTGCTCTTTGAACACTTAGCAAATTGCCAAGATCGTAATCAATAATAATAATCATCTTTTTCGCACAAAACCGTATGAATTAAAGCCGAACCGAAATCTCTCGTTCCAGCAAGTATTTTTTAATGTTTTGAATGGAGGTCGGCTGAATTGTTTTTCTTGCTTGAGAGTCTCCCCGCTTTTTCTTTAAAAAGTCAATGTTTCCTTCTTCTGTATACAGCCCATTTTCTTCCATATAATGTAGTAAATCATAATGCAGCATAGAGCCAATGCAAACAGCATCTGCTTTTCCTTCCGTTGCTATATTCTCAATATGCTGAAGATTGCCTGCTCCACCAGAGGCGATAACAGGAATTGGAGCAAACTCTGAAACTCGTCTAACAAGTTCTTGATCAAACCCTGTTCCTGTTCCGTCTCGATCTACAGAGGTTAAGAGGATTTCACCTGCGCCTAGCTCTACGACTCTTTCAACCCATTCAAACACATCGACACCTGTATTTTCACGAGCATTATCTGTTAAGCATTCATATTTGTCTGTTCCATATACTTTCCGTGCTTGAATTGAAACGACAATACATTGAGCACCAAAACTCTCGCTTGCTTCTTTGATCAACTCTGGGTTGGAAAAAAGAGCCGTGTTTATGGCAACTTTATCCGCTCCAACACGTAGGATGTTGCGAATATCTTCAATGGTTCGAATTCCTCCTCCTACTGTTAAAGGAATAAAAATCTGTTCTGCAGCGCGATGAATTATTTCAGAAAGACTGTTCCTTCCATAGAGACTGGCTACAGTATCTATGTAGACTAGTTCATCTGCAAAATCTTGATAATATTTGGCGGCAAATAATTCTGGTCGTCCTACGACTCGTAGCCCTTCCATTTTAATCCCCTTCACTACATTGGGACCTTTAATGTCTAAACGGGGAATAATCCTAAAATTTTTTGTCATAGATTTTCTAAGCAAATGATATGTCAATAATTGAGGTGGTAAGGGCTGGAAGTCTACCAATTATTTAATTCATTATCAATGACTTTCACTCCTCCTATTATGACGTGTGTGATGATTTTGCCGACTTAATCCAACGAAGACTTTCTTCCTATATGGACCAGCTTCCTTCGCTGAGATTAAATTTACCAGTAAACGCTGTAAAACCCACAAAGAGCTCTTTTTTGGGTGAATGAGTTAATTCCTTGATAGCTCTTGATGTTCAATTCGAGCTCTTCAATTAAAAGGTGATGATGATTGAGGCTCATATCTTCTTGTTATCATGTTGCGTATTCATTCTATGCAGAATGGGTACAACATTAGCGACCTTGTGATGGAAGCTACTTTCTGAAAGAGGTGGGAAACATTAATGCGGCCATTATCGAAGACGCTAGCTCAACCAAAATGCATCAAATACACGCGATTTTAAGATAAAGCGTTGCTTGTTCTAGCTATCGAGGTGTGGGAAAACGCAAGGGAGCGAAGAGTTGAGGGTTGAATTGGTTGATAGCTGAAGTGCCAAGCAATATACGGGCTTTGAAAAACACTTTCACATTAACAAGATGCCATTTAGAACTAAATACTTAAAAGCGAGTATCGTTTAGAATACTGAAATGTCAGCTTGCCTTCCGGAAAGTAGTTTGTAATGGACTGTCTGAAAATGGCAGTGAGTTTGCGGTGCAATTTGCACTTAGTAATCTTATGTTAGTTGATAAGATGCTGCGCTCTGTACAGAGCTATTAACTCGGCGGTAATAATTGCCTGATATAATCGCTGAATGAACGAAAAAATAGCCCCCCGAAAACTGCCCACTTCAGAGCTTTCTAGGCTACGATGATAAAGGTTTCTTGTTAAAGACATTTCAGAAGTGACTGGAGTCCATGCTGACACCGTTGGTCGTTGGTATAGAGACTATTTAAAATGTGGAAAAGACAGCTTTAAGTATAAGAAGCGTGGCCGCGAAGAAGGCCTATTTCGCAGCTTAACCAAAGTGCAAGGGAAACTGCGATTAAGAAGTCACAATACACTAAGCTTCTTTCATTCGAACAAAAACACACAGGATGCCACTCATTTAAGTCTTTACGCCACTAAATAAGCCGAATTAGCCTTATTTAGTGGGTTTCGAACGGACTACCCCCCTTGCTGCTCGTATCATCTGATCAATTTTAAACACATTGGCTAAGGCAAACAGCATCGCCAGCTTGTTATCATTTTTCTCTAAGCCACAATAGATGACTTTCCTAAAACCAAACTGTCGCTTTATGATCCGAAACGGGTGCTCTACTTTTGCTCTGATGCTGGCTTTTATGCATTCCGTTCGGATAGGTTGCTTGTTTATTCTTGGGGGTTTCTTGAGAAGACGCACCTTGCTTGGCATCTTAGCAATCAACCAATCGGCTTTTATGTCTTTCAACTCATTTCTTTTTGAGCCCCTCGATAGCCTGAATCCCCTGAGATAAACGTTTCCTCACCATGAAGTAAATGTTCTGTTTCTGTGATGTCGTGTACGTTAGCCGCTGTCGTACTTAAGCTGTGCGTCAGGCCAGTTCTAGCATCTACGCCAATATGAGCTTTTAATCCAAAGAACCACTGCTCATCTTTTTGTGTCTGGTGTATCTCTGGATCGCGTGCTTTCGCTTTATTCTTAGTTGAACTGGCGGCCTCAATGATGGTCGCGTCGACAATTGTGCCTTCTTTTAAATAAATCCCAGTGCTGGACAACCACTTGTTGACCTCTTTGAAAAGCTGACGGGAGAGCTTATGCTTTTCCAGTAAGTGTCTAAAATTCATAATAGTCGTGTGATCAGGAATGGCACTGTCTAACGACAATCTAGCAAACAAACGCATGGACGTGATTTCATAAAGCGCATCCTCCATAGCGGGGTCACTCATGTTGTACCAATGCTACATGCAGTGAATGCGGAACATCGTCGACAGTGGATACGGCCTTCTTCCTTTTCCTGCTTTGGGGTAAAAAGGCCCAATCACGGCTTCTAGCTGATCCCAAGGCATCAACTCATCCATCCGAGAAAGGAAAACTTCTTTGCGTGTTTTACGACGCTTGTTATTGAATTCGTTGTCGGCAAAAGTGAGTTGATGTGACAAAACCAAGCCCAAAGATTAAAAATGAATTGTCTCATGAGAAAGACTTATTCGTATCTTCCCTAATCTTGCCAATATTTGCCTTTTTGAGTTTTGCCAATTCCTGGGTTCAAACTATTGGTAGGATCATTTTTCTTGTAAAACGCTTTTAGTGCTTCTTTAGCCTTATACAGCTGACCAACATTATGTTCTGCTGGGTATTCAGCTCCTTTTTCATCAAAAAAAGCCAGTAGTTGATTTTTAACCTTATTTTCGTCAACACCAGATTTGAGAATGTAGTCTTGGTGCATTACGTGACACATAAAGTGCCCATTATACAATTTCGCTTCCATTAGCTTATCTAGTTCAGGGGGAAGTGTCT
>NZ_CP025572.1:709451-737283 GCF_018336975.1 Marinomonas sp. CT5
CGAGCGAAAGTCGAGCACCCGTTTAGAATACTGAAATGCCAGTTTGGGTTCCGCAAAGTCGTCTACAAAGGCCTGTCTAAAAATGACAACAAACTCGCCGTGCTGTTTGCACTTGGAAATTTGTTACGAGTAGATCAGATGATACGTTCTGCACGGGGTTAATCCGTCCAAATAACGGTTGTAAGGTGCTTGAAGTACCTTACAAGTGGGTTAAGTGGTGATTAAATGTCGCTTCTGAGGAAATACTGTCACAAGCTGAAAGTCAGCTAAAAATTGTCTTACTTGTTCGTATGTTCCCTAACAGACCATTAAAGTTTTCATTTAAACCGCACTCCCAGAGTCATAGGGATTAGCAAAATACACATCGGTATTGAGTTTCTGGGCGATACTTTTGTGGGCATAGAGTTCCGTTCCATTATCTGCAGTGATTGTATGTATGTGACGATGATAACACCACAGCATATTACCGACAGCTCGACAGACTTCTTCGGTGTTTTTTGAGGGATAATCCCTCGAAAAATAACAGCAGCCAAAAGTAAAATTTTCTCGTACTTTAAACGCAGCAGTTTCACTCGCCGGATTTTACGTGAAAGGAAAGATAATCGGAGTCAATATCAATACACCAATACTATATAGCACAGTGATAGGTAATCCTGCTTTGATAAAGTCAGACACTCGGTAGTGTCCAAGCGAAAACACCATGAGATGGGTTTGATAGCCAAACGGGGTCAAAAAACAGGCGCTTGCTCCATAGGCAACCGCGAGAATAAACGGAGTAGGATCTGCGCCAAAGCTATTGGCTACACTTAGTGCAATGGGAAAGGCTAAAGCAGCCGCAGCATTATTGGTGACGGTTTCCGTTAGTAACAAAGTCAGAAAGAAAATGCTGATAAAAGCGATATAAACATTGGCAGAGCTGACATATTCTTTGAAAAAGTCAGCAATTAGCCCTCCCGCAGCAGAATGTTCAACGCCATAGGCAATGGCTAAAGCCGAGCCGATGACCATGACTAGCTCAAATGGGAAGCGATTGCGCAACTCGGAAGTGGTTGTTAGGCCAGTAACAAGACAAACCCCTAACAAGATCAAAAGGCCCTGAAGCAAAGGTAGTAACCCCATGGCAGAAGCAACGATGGCGGAGATAAAGCCACTAATTACTATGATACTGGTGATTAGGTTCAGCTGAGTGCTTTGGTTTCTTTCACTAAGTAAATGAAAATTGCGATCAACGGCGCGGTTGTTATTAAAATCATGCCCTACCGCCAACAGTAGACTGTCTCCAACTTTTATCGGGATTCGCCCCAGCTGGCCTTGTAAGCGTTTATTGCCGCGCCGTATTCCCACTACTCCGGCATCAAACATGGCCCTGAAGTCAATTTCTTGCAGTGTGCTATTCGCGATATCTGCATCACTGGTTACGACAGCTTCAACGAGATTGCTCCCCATTAAGTCATCGACACGTTCACCTAGCACAGAAAGCCCTGGAAAGCGCTGTAAAGTCTGTACTTTGGTGATTTCACCAGTAAAAATTAGGATGTCTCCGGCTGTTAGTACCTCATCAGGATGTACTGGGGAAATTAACTTGCCTTGACGTTCCAGTTCCAACAGAAACAAGCCATCTAGTTTACGTAATTGATTGGTTTCAATGTCGTGACCAACCATAGGTGAATCTTTATCTAATTCTGCGGTTAGAAAATAGGATTGTTCCTCAGTGATTTCTTGCTGATGATTCGGTAAAAAATGGCTGATGATCAAAATACCAGCAAGACACAGCAGGGCTACAGGTATGCCAACCCAAGCGAAGCTGAACATACTAAACTCCTCTAGTCCCGCATTTACCGCAAAAGAGTTAACGACTAAGTTTGTGGAAGTTCCGACTAATGTGGTGATGCCACCTAGTACCGATGCATAAGACAAGGGAATTAATAAGCGCGAAGGGGCGACATGTTGTTGCCGCATAATGCTGTTCAATAGCGAGGAAACGACCGCCGTATTGTTTAAAAATGCGGATAGTAACGCACTGCTAGTAACTATTCTGAGGCGTGACTGCGCTTCACGTCGATGTAAGAGAAATTCAGCCATGCGATGAAATAAGGGGGATTTTTCTAGTACTCCGGAAATAAGAATGAGTAGCACTAGAGTTGCTAGAGCTGAGTTTGTATATCCCTGCAAAAAAGTATTGATCGGCACCAAATCAAACAGTAGGTAAAGCGCCGCTAGCACGGTGAATGCGGTGGCTGGGCGTATACTGGTTTTCACCAACGTGATCAGTAGCACTGCTATCGACAATAAAACAATTATTCCCACCTTGGGTTCGCTCCGTTGAAATTGGCAAAGGAAGTGGCATTTTATGTCGATTTTTCATAAACTGTCGATACTTTTAGTTCATGTTATCATATAAATTTATAAATAATTTTTTATAAAACAATAATTTAACGTATATTTTTGATTAAATAGGTTTCTGCCATATTATGCTCGATAAAAGTAAAGTCGAGGCGGTCAAGCTGCGTTTGGCAGGAAGCCCGCTGCAGCAGATCTGTCTCACCACTGGGTTATCAGCACCCACTGTGCTCAAGGCGATGAGTCAATTTGAGTTATATGGTTGGCAAGGGTTGCAGAATAGAAAAGGTGGTCGCCCGAAGCGTAATACTAGCAATCTAGGAGAGCAGGTGAGTGCTACACTACTGAAGTGCGAAGGTCAGTGGCTTAATCGTGCCCGTTGGGCGTCGCGACTTAGTGAGCAGATGCAAAAGCAGATAAACGATCGTAGTGCCATGCGATATTTGCAAGACGCCGGTTTGGTGATGCCAGTATATAGCTGGCGACAATTGATTACTAAATCAGCCCAATCGAAATGGTCCCATCGTCTAAGCAAATTATATCAGGATAGGGGCATCAAGCTGGCTCCGACCATCGCTTACTGCAAAGAGATAGCGATCAATAAGCAGCGCTTTTTTGTACTAGTGTTGCAAGGCGAGAGAAAGAGAGTGCTCTGGCAAGTGAATCGAGACTGGCCAAACGTTGGTTGGTTAAGGCAAGCGTTACAAGAGCTTGAGCATAACAAACCGCGTCATGTATTGATGGTGGGGTTATACACAACTTCTACAGCTACAGCGGGTATGGCAACAGAGCTGGCGAGTATTGGCATAAAGCTGCTTATTCCCTATCCCGAAGAAACAAAATTACCGTGGTATTAGCACAAGCAGTCGCCACCCTTTGAATACGATAACAAGAGGATAGGATATGTCTTCATTGACACACTTAAAACGATTGGAAGCGGAAAGCATTCATATTATGCGGGAAGTCGTTGCCGAAGCAGAGAACCCCGTCATGCTGTACTCGATCGGGAAAGACAGTGCCGTCATGCTGCATTTGGCAATGAAAGCCTTCGCGCCGTCACTACCTCCATTTCCATTGCTGCATGTAGATACCCGTTGGAAATTCCAAGAAATGTACAAGTTTCGTGATGAAGTGACGAAACAATTGGGCTTGGAGCTGCTTGTTCATGTCAACCCTGAAGGTGTTGAAAAGAATATAAACCCGTTTGATCATGGATCAGCCTTACACACTGACATTATGAAAACCGAAGGCCTAAAACAAGCGTTAAATCAGTATGGTTTTGATGTGGCTTTTGGTGGTGCCCGTCGTGATGAAGAGAAGTCTCGCGCTAAAGAACGTGTCTTTTCTTTCCGTACTACTGATCACCGCTGGGATCCGAAAAGCCAGCGTCCGGAATTATGGAAGCTCTACAACGTCCGAAAACACAAAGGGGAGAGTATTAGAGTCTTCCCGCTGTCTAACTGGACAGAGCTCGATATTTGGCAATATATCTATTTAGAAGATATCCCATTGGTACCGCTTTACTATTCAGCCGTCCGTCCAGTTGTAGAGCGTAATGGCACACTTATCATGGTGGATGATGAACGCATGCCATTGCGAGAAGGGGAAGTGCCAATGCTGAAAAATGTACGTTTCAGGACACTCGGGTGTTACCCGCTAACCGGAGCCGTGGAGTCAGCCGCAGCAACCCTGCCAGAAATTATTCAGGAAATGCTCCTGACGAAAACATCAGAACGCCAGGGTCGCGTCATTGACCATGACTCCGCTGCATCTATGGAGAAGAAAAAACAAGAGGGGTACTTCTAATGGCGCATTTATCAGATCTAATTGAAACGGATATCGAACAGTACCTAAAGCAGCATGAAAACAAAGGACTGCTGCGTTTTATTACCTGTGGTAGTGTGGATGATGGCAAAAGTACGCTAATCGGGCGCCTGTTGTTTGATTCTAAAATGCTTTTCGAAGATCAGCTTTTAGCCATGGAAGCGGATTCCAAAAAATATGGCACTCAAGGAGAGGAGATTGATTTCGCCTTGCTAGTAGATGGTTTGGCGGCAGAGCGTGAACAAGGCATTACCATCGATGTAGCCTATCGCTTTTTCTCTACGGATCGCCGCAAATTTATCGTGGCAGACACACCTGGGCACGAGCAATACACCCGTAACATGGTCACCGGAGCTTCAACGGCAGATGCGGCGATTCTTATGGTTGATGCTCGTAAAGGTATTCTCACGCAAACTCGTCGTCATAGCTTCCTAATGTCACTGATCGGTATCCGTAAAATCGTGGTAGCCATTAACAAAATGGATTTGATGGGCTATTCCGAAAAAGTATTCAATCAAATACGAGACGACTACCGAGAATTTACAAAAGACCTGGTTTTTGACGAAGTGGTCTTTATTCCTATGTCTGCGCTCAAAGGTGACAATATCACCGCCCACAGTGAATCTACGCCTTGGTATCAGGGGACTACTCTGATGGGCTTCCTAGAAACTGTCGAAGTGGATGAAGATCGCTTGCAGAGTTCGCCTTTCCGTATGCCTGTGCAGTGGGTAAACCGTCCTAACCTAGATTTTCGCGGTTTCTCTGGCACCATCGCAAGTGGTGTGATTCGTCCTGGGGATGAGATTCGTGTCCAGCCTTCCGGTAATACTAGCACGGTTGCGTCCATCTACACCTATGATTGTGATTTAGATGAGGCAGTGGCTGGGCAATCAGTCACGCTCACTTTTAGTGATGAAATTGATTGTTCCCGCGGTGATGTGATCTCTACAGTGGAGCAGCCAGCCCAAACAGCACAGCAATTTGAAGTCACTATCGTTTGGATGCACGAAGAACCACTGCTACCAGGTCGCCCCTATCTAATGAAAGTCGGTGCACAAACGGTGATGGCGACGGTTACGGATATTAAATACCAAGTCAACGTGAACACGCTGGAGCATACTGCTGCTAAAAAACTAGAGCTAAATGGTATTGGTGTTTGTACCGTGAGCCTAAACAAGCCAATTGCTTATGATGCTTACAAAGACAATCAAGATACCGGTGGCTTTATCCTCATTGACCGTATGAGCAACAACACTATCGCTGCGGGTATTATTCATTTTGCTCTGCGTCGTAGCCAAAACATTCATATGCAACATATGGATGTTGATAAGCAAGCTCGGGCTCAAGCCAAGGGGCAGAAACCTTCTATCCTTTGGATGACAGGGTTATCAGGGGCAGGCAAATCTACCATTGCCAATCTAGTGGAGAAAAAGCTTCACACCATGGGTGCGCATACCTACTTGCTAGATGGTGACAATGTGCGCCATGGTTTGAACAAAGATCTTGGCTTCACTGATGGTGATCGGGTAGAAAATATCCGTCGCGTTGCGGAAGTAGCGAAACTAATGGTCGATGCAGGGTTGATTGTCATCACAGCATTTATCTCCCCATTCCGCTCTGAGCGTGCCATGGCTCGGGAGCTTGTTGCAGAAGGTGAGTTCCTAGAAGTTTTCATTAATACACCACTCAATGTGGCGGAAGACCGTGATCCAAAAGGCTTGTATAAAAAGGCTCGTCGTGGTGAGTTGAAAAACTTTACTGGTATTGATTCGGCTTACGAAGTGCCAGAGCAACCAGAAATAACGTTGGACACTACCAAACTGTCTGCCGAGCAAGCGGCGGATCAAGTGGTGAAATACCTGATTGACAATGGAATGGTGCATAGTACCTAAAGAAAATGGAGACAAGAATGGATAATCAACAACTGGCAGAGCTACTGCCCGTCGTAGAGCAGATCGCTTTGAATGCCGGTAGCTGCATTATGGAGATCTATCAGCGCGACTTTGAGGTGGATTTCAAGGCGGATGAGTCGCCATTAACAGAGGCTGATACAGCTGCTAATACGGTTATTGTCAAACAATTGCAGCAACTGACGCCGCATATTCCAATATTATCGGAGGAGGCCGTCGAAGCTTTTAAAGGTCCGAATGCAAAGGGCTTGTATTGGGCAGTGGATCCACTAGATGGCACTAAAGAGTTTATCAAACGTAATGGCGAGTTTACTGTAAACATTGCCTTGATAGAGATGGGCGTACCAATACTTGGAGTAGTTTATGCCCCAGTACTGGAGACGTCCTATGTGGCAGCTCGGGGGTTGGGAGCATTCAAAGCTGATAAGCAAATGAGGGCGTCTATCCAAGTGAATGAAGGTGCTACATTGCAAACTAATCTTAAAGTAGTCGGCAGTCGCTCACATGTGAGCGAGGAGATGCAAGAGTGGCTCTGTAAGTTGACTAACTATGAAATGGTTTCCATGGGCAGCTCATTAAAATTATGTCTAGTTGCTGAGGGTGCGGCAGACCTGTATCCACGTATTGGTTTGACGAGCTTATGGGATACCGCAGCAGCCCACGCAGTGGTTTTACAGGCAGGAGGTGTCGTCGCAGATACCCAAGGTAACGCGCTCTCTTATAGCAACCCAGAAACAGTGTTGAATCCCTATTTTTTAGTAGGGAACCTTAAGTTAATTAACTTGCTTTGTTTGTTGGAATGAGTATGTGCATTATCGGCGGATTAAACTATCTCAGCTGCTGATCAATAAGTTGCAGGATAAATAGCCGGTGCCTCATGTCAAATAGCGTTGAGGGACTGGGATGGTCTTCCCCAATCTCGTATATTGCGCCATATTAAAGGTGGGTTAATCAATTGAGTAGCGAGAGTCCACTATGAAAAGTATGCGTATCGGCTTGGATTTAGCAAAAAATGTCTTTAAGGTGTTTGCTGTTGATCAGGATGAAAAGGTATTACTAAGGACGACCATTAAACGCTCCAAGGCACTCGAATTCTTCGTTCAACAAGAACCTTGCATCGTTGGTATGGAGAGTTTTTTTTGGGGGGGCACACTGAGCAAGGGGGCTTCATAAACTGGGTAATGAGGTTCGTATGATGGCTCCACAGTTTGTTGCCCCTTACCGTAAAGGTGAGAAGAATGATCGCAATGATGTTGAAGCAATATTCGAGGCTGCGGGAAGGCCCCATATGCGTTTTGTTTCGATTAAGGGCGAAGAGCACAAGCCATTTAACGATTTATCGCGCACGCTCATTACTAGTGGCAGAGAGAGTTGCTTTGGTCAATCAGTTTCGTGAATCCCTGGCTGAATATGGCATTGTTATGCTGCAAGGTAGGTTCCAAGTTAGATCGAAATTACCAGAGATCCTGGAAGATGGCGAATACACACTACCTTATTTGGCGAGAGAGGTTTTCTCTGATCAATGTCGTAGATTGTGTGAGCTGGATCGAGTGATAGGCGATTATGATCAGAAGATTTCGTCGTTGTCTAAATCACAGGAAGTCACTCGGCGTAAGTTGGAAATTGAAGGAGTCGGACCGATTGCTGCGACTGCTATCGTTGCCTCTGCTGGCGATCTTCATGACTTTAAGAATGGTTGTCAATTTGCTGCCTAGCTAGGCTTTGTTCCGCGGCAATGCTCTTTAGGCGGTAAACAACGACAAGGTCGCAGAACGAAATGCGGAGAAACGCTTTTGGTTCATGGGGCCCGAGCCGTGATCCGGTTTTTTTTAGTGGCGTGAGGAGTCGATGGGTGAAGTTCCTGATATAACGCAGGGGGTGGAGCTGCGGTAGCTTAGTAGCAAAACATGCACGAATAATTTGGCCGATGATATCGAAAGAGACAAACTATCAATTGGTACCAGTGGTTTAAGTTTTAGAGATAGAGAGATACGAGGTTAGGAACAGAATTGCGAGAGTTGGTTTGATGGCATAACTGGTTGAACCGACGCCAGAACCTGAGTTCACATGGGGTCTTTGAGGCCGATAAGGAAATGAGAGGTTGACGGGGATGCCCTATGAGTGGCGGCCTAGTTTTTATTGGACCGTTACAGGGCACTCTTGCTTTTTAATCAATCTCTTCAGTGTCTGTTTGGTGTTGTTGTTTCTGTGCGACAAAAGTGCTTAACAAAAAAGGGCAATAATTCCGTTATCCCCCAAAAAGGCGGGATATCTGTTTATGTGTTGGGTTTTGCTTGTAATGGGTGGGTGGCAGTTTCTAAACAAGGAGGGCTTAATTATTGTCAATCTCGAAAACTACTTAAAACCCAATGGATGGCTCAAGTTTTCGTGATGTTCCGTTTCATCGTTCCTCTAGCTCGCAAAGGATTAATGTGCCTCAGTGTAGTGAGGCTTGCTAACGGGGGATTAGTAATGGTATTGATTTCTTCCCAATTAAATGTCACTTAGAGGACGTTATGTTCACTTCTTGTTAAGCGTAACCTACGCTCATTTTTACTAGCATTGATATAGATGACTGGCATCCTTTAGAAAAAATCTAATAATTTTAAAAGCACACTCTTTGCATAATACAAAGGGTTACATTATTATTGTTCACCAAATGAACGTGTTGAAAAAACAAGATAAACACATGAAAGGTTTCTATTTATTTTTTAATAAGCTCTGCCTCTTTAAGTGTCTCTTATCATCGTTGTCGCACATCTTATATAAGGTGTTTCTATGCTAACGGACGAATACCGCTACAAGATTTTAAAAGAACTACAGCAAGATCCAGAAATAAGTCAACGCGAACTCGCCAAGCGACTAAATATAAGTCTTGGTAAAGCCAACTTTTGTTTAAAAGCCTTAATTGAAAAAGGTTTGGTAAAAGTTGACAACTTTAAAAATAGCGCCAAAAAAATGGGCTACTTATACCTACTTACCCCAAAAGGCATAGAAGAAAAAGTAACCCTGACACAGCGATTTTTACAAAGAAAACTAAAAGAACATGAAGCTCTTGAAAAAGAAATAGAACAACTGCGAAAGGAAGTGAAAACATAAATTTTCACCTCATAGGTTAGATTAGACGCGGCACGAGGCATGATCTGACAATGAAAAGCTCGATGATGATTTAATTAAATAAACGAAAAAAGAGCCATACAACAAAATGAAAGTACTTACCGTTTTTGGTACCCGACCTGAAGCCATAAAAATGGCCCCTTTGGTACATGCACTGGCAAATGATAGTCGTTTTGAAGCAAAAGTGTGTGTTACCGCACAACATCGTGAAATGCTTGATCAAGTGTTAAATCTTTTCAAAATAACGCCAGACTATGACTTGAATTTAATGAAAGCAGGGCAGACGTTGCCTGAAGTCACTAGTCGTATCTTGCTTGAACTAACGCCAGTGCTGAAAGAATTTAAACCAGATGTTGTACTGGTGCACGGTGACACAGCCACCACTTTTGCTGCTAGCCTTGCTGCTTATTATGAGCAAATTGCCGTAGGGCACGTAGAAGCGGGTTTGCGTACGGGCAATATTTATTCGCCTTGGCCTGAAGAAGGCAATCGTAAGTTAACCGGTGCCTTAACAAAATACCATTTCGCACCGACAGAAAATTCCAAGCAAAATCTGCTTAATGAAAACTACGCCAGTGACAATATCCATATAACAGGCAATACGGTTATCGATGCTTTACTACTTGTGAAGGCTCAAATTGAATCTGATACCGCTTTAACCGACTCATTGTCTGCTCAATTTCCTATGTTGGACAGCAGCAAAAAGTTAATACTAGTTACGGGCCATAGACGCGAAAGTTTTGGTGGTGGTTTTGAACGTATTTGTGAAGCATTAGCGCAAACAGCAAAAGCACATCCTGATGTTCAAATACTCTATCCAGTGCATTTAAATCCCAATGTACAGGAACCGGTTAATCGAATTTTGAGCAATGTAAATAATGTGCATCTTATTGAGCCACAGGAATATCTTCCGTTTGTCTATTTAATGAACAAAGCGCACATAATATTGACTGATTCTGGTGGTATTCAAGAAGAAGCCCCCAGTCTGGGTAAACCAGTATTAGTTATGCGTGATACAACAGAGCGCCCTGAAGCAGTAGACGCAGGTACGGTAAAACTGGTTGGCACCGATGTTCTAAAAATTACCACGGCACTGAATGAGTTGCTAATGAATGAAGTGGTATACAGCGAAATGAGTCATGCTCATAACCCTTATGGTGATGGCAAAGCCTGTCAGCGAATTTGCGACATTTTGGCCGAATAATGACGTGTAGGCTGTGCTTTATAAGCCGACAATAGCGATAGTAACAAACACTTTTTGAATAATAAGGAAGAGTATGTCTTTTAATACGATTTCTGTGATTGGTTTAGGGTATATCGGCCTACCAACCGCAGCCATGTTCGCCTCGAGAAAGAAAAAGGTGACTGGTGTGGATGTTAATCAACATGCTGTAGACACTATAAATCGAGGTGAAATACACATTGTTGAACCGGATTTGGACATGATGGTTCATGCGGCCGTGACAGAAGGCTATTTAAAAGCCGTGTTAAAACCTGAACCTGCCGATGCTTTTTTAATTGCCGTTCCTACTCCATTTAAAAACGCCACTAATAAAGAAAGTGGTTCCGATATTCCTGAACCAGATTTAAGTTACATCCAAAAAGCCGCTGAAACGATAGCGCCTGTGTTGAGAAAAGGCAATTTGGTGATTCTTGAATCAACGTCACCTGTGGGGGCGACAGAGCAAATGGCAGAGTGGCTTGCTGCTGCGCGACCAGATCTTTCTTTCCCTTCTGCAAGCAATGCATCAATAGATGGCGTAGTGGATGTCAATGTGGCTCATTGCCCTGAACGCGTTTTACCAGGTCATGTGGTGCGTGAGCTAGTGGAAAACGACCGTGTCATTGGTGGCATGACTGCGAAATGCTCGGCGAGAGCCGTGGAACTATACAAAATTTTTGTACAAGGTGAATGTGTTGTTACCAATGCTCGTACGGCAGAAATGGCTAAATTGACAGAAAATTCATGTCGAGATGTACAAATTGCTTTTGCTAATGAGCTTTCCATTATTTGTGACAAACTTGATATCAATGTGTGGGAATTGATTTCGCTCGCGAACCGTCATCCACGTATTAATATTTTGCAGCCAGGACCTGGTGTAGGTGGACACTGTATCGCGGTTGACCCTTGGTTCATCGTTAGTAAGACACCAGATGAAGCCAAGTTGATTCATACAGCTCGTACAGTAAATGATGCCAAGCCTGAATGGGTGATTAATAAGGTTAAGGTTGCGGTGGCCGATTTTTTACAAGCGAATCCAGATAAAACAGCAAAAGACGTTATTATTGCTTGTTATGGCTTGGCATTTAAGCCAGACATTGATGATTTACGTGAAAGCCCTGCGCTTAATATCACGAAAAAAATTGCCGACATGCATGCAGGTAAAGTATTGGCAGTTGAACCAAATATTAAATCACTGCCCGCTATGAATTCTACGTTTGAACTTGTGAACTGTGATAATGCGAAAGAAATGGCGGATGTACATGTGCTATTGGTTGATCATAAAGAGTTTAAAAAATTACCTTTTGCTGTTAATTATCTTATTGATACAAAAGGGGTTTGGGATTGTTTATGAGTAATATTTTAAATTTGATAGGACGAGATCAAACACTTTTTACTTTGGATATATCAGCGAACGATGATGAGTTGAAAAAAAGAGTATCTTCCTCATCATTTCTAGTCTTAGGAGGGGCAGGTTCAATAGGACAAGCAGTAACGAAAGAGATTTTCAAACGAAACCCTAAAAAGCTGCATGTTGTTGATATTAGTGAGAACAACATGGTCGAGTTAGTTCGTGATATTCGTAGCTCTTTTGGTTATATCGAAGGTGATTTTCAAACGTTTGCATTAGATATTGGTTCGTTAGAATATGATGCCTTTATTAAGGCAGATGGGCAGTATGACTATGTATTGAATTTATCCGCCCTGAAACATGTACGCAGTGAAAAAGATCCTTTCACATTGATGCGTATGATAGATGTCAATATTTTTAATATAGATAAGACTATTCAGCAATCGATTGATTGTGGTGCTAAAAAATATTTTTGTGTTTCAACTGATAAAGCGGCAAACCCTGTCAATATGATGGGCGCTTCTAAGCGTATTATGGAAATGTTTTTAATGCGCCGTAGTGAGCAAATACCTATTTCTACAGCTCGCTTTGCCAACGTGGCATTTTCTGATGGATCTTTGTTGCATGGTTTTAATCAGCGTATTCAAAAACAGCAACCTATTGTGGCGCCAAATGATATCAAGCGTTATTTTGTGACGCCACAAGAGTCTGGCGAGCTTTGTTTGATGTCGTGTATTTTTGGTGAAAATAGAGACATATTTTTTCCTAAACTTAGTGAAGCTCTGCATTTGATTACCTTTGCTGATATCGCAGTGAAATACCTAGAGCAGAGAGGTTATGAAACTTATCTATGTGATAATGAAGATGAGGCGCGAGAGCTAGCAAAAACCCTACCTGCGCAAGGTAAGTGGCCTTGTTTGTTTACATCAAGTGATACAACAGGTGAAAAAGACTTTGAAGAGTTTTTTACTGATAAAGAAACGCTTGATATGACACGTTTTGAGAATTTAGGCGTGATAAAAAATGATCCTGTCTATCAGCAAGCACTTTTAGAGCTATTTGAACAACAAATTGTGGCTTACAAAAAAGACCAGGCTTGGACGAAAGAGCAAATTGTTGAACTGTTTCATAAAATGATTCCCGGCTTTGGTCACAAAGAGACCGGCAAGTATCTTGATAGCAAAATGTAGGGTGTCGAATGAGTGCAGCAGTTGTTACCTTTATCCGTGATCTATATCGAACCAACGAGTTTATCCCGTTGCATGCGCCTACCTTTTCAGGTAATGAGTTGAAATATGTTACCAAGACAATAGAAAGTACCTTTGTCTCTAGTGTGGGTAAGTTTGTTGAAGATTTTGAACGCAAAATAGAAGCTTATACGGGCACTACAAAAGCCACTGAGACAGTTAAGAAAAATGATAACAAGCTGGCGATGCTGTTTGCCTTAGCCAATGTGTTTAAAATTGATCAGATGATACGAGCAGCAAGGGGTTAGTCCGTTCAAAACCCACTAAATAAGGCTGATTCGGCTTATTTAGTGGCGAAAACACTTAAATGAGTGGCATCCTGTGTGTTTTTGTTCGAATGAAAGAAGCTTAGTGTATTGTGACTTCTTAATCGCAGTTTCCCTAGGTGAAGGACAGGATTGTAATCATTGTTAAATGATTTATTGGTTAGTTTAGGTTTAATAGTGATTTTTAATGGAGAGTGTTCGATGAATAGTTGTGATTCAGTTGGCAAGGATCTAGAAAAGGATAAAACGTTTTATGAATAGTATTAAAAAAATAATACGTTACATTTTTTTATATGGTCTACGAAGAACTTTAGTTAAAGTTTTATATTTAATGGATAAGCCTTTTTTATTTGTTTTTTTGCGTTTTATATATAATTTTGGTGTGAAAAATGAGGAGCGCATAGGGCTGATCGGGTTAGGTAATCACGGCTTCACGTTAATTGCTTTTTTTGTCAGTGTGATTGGAAAAAAGAAGATTTCATTTGTTGTTGATCCTTCCGATAGATCAAGAGTTCTAGCTGAAAAAGTATTAAAATGTAAACATTTTAGAAAAGTTGATGATGCTATTAATAGTGGTGTTTTTTATGGTGATTTAGTTTATATTGCTTCAGATCATTTTTCACATACTAGTCAGGCGATATTGGCAGCAAAAAACTTTGGGAAGGTTTATGTTGAAAAACCTTTGTTTGTAAGCTATGAACAACAGAGTCAATTCAAAGAAATTTTTGATCTGAATAGTAATGTTTTTACTGGTTTTAATAGACCTTATGCGCCATATTTTCAAAATTTGAAAAATGAATTAGGTAACGTTTTTTCTGTTTCTATGGTCATAAATGGACACTATTTACCTCCGGATCATTGGTATAGAGATTCAGCACAAGGTTCTCGGGTTTTAGGAAACTTAACTCATTGGTTAGATTTATCTTTACGAATTTTGTCATTAAAGGAAATACCAAAATCTGTAGAAGTTAAGGTATTGAAAGGTAATCTTGATGATATAACTGTTAGCTTGTTAGTTGGTGACTGTAAAATAGATCTATTGTTTTCTGCAAATTGTGAACCCGTCGATGGGGTTGAAGAGTTTATTTTTTGGAACTCTAACATATCAATGGGAAAGATTATTAACTTTAGAAGTATGGATTTTGTAAGGAAGGATCGCACTAGGGTCGTGTTTAAGAAGAAATCTAAAAATGTAGGTCATGGCGACGCCGTCATTGCTCCACTAAATGGATCACAACCAAACATACAAATTGCATATTTATCCTCTTGCTTGGCATTAAAAGTAGAAGAAATGTATGTTAACAATATTTCTAGTTCTTTAGTTTCATTTGATATTTGGGGGTAATATGTTTCAAGTGACTCAAAATATGAATATAGGCACAACAGAAATTGTTGAAGCTCCTGCCCCCCAAGCCACAAAAAATAATGTAGTTATAAATACTGTAACTACACTTATTTCTGCAGGTACCGAGAGAATGCTAGTTGATTTCGGTAAGGCTAACTTGATTGATAAGGCTCGATCTCAGCCAGATAAAGTGAAAATGGTGTTGGAGAAGGTTCAAACCGATGGGTTAATGACAACCGTTGATGCGGTTCGATCTAAATTGGCACAACCACTCCCACTTGGCTATTGCAATGTAGGCGTCGTTGATAGTGTTGGAAAAGGTGCAGATCATTTTAAAATAGGCGATAGGGTTGTATCTAATGGCCCCCATGCCGATGTAGTACGTGTTGCTAAAAACCTAGTGGCTAAAATTCCAAGCAATGTGACGGACGAGGAGGCCTCTTTTACTGTTGTTGCCAGTATTGGTCTACAAGGAATTCGTTTGGCTAATCCTACCATGGGGGAATGTTTCGTTGTAACTGGTGTTGGCTTAATTGGTCTGCTTACAGTGCAAATGCTGCGAGCCCAGGGGTGCCGAGTACTCGCTGTTGATTTTGATCAATCTAAACTGGAATTAGCCAAGCAGTTTGGGGCGGATATTTGTAATCCTGGAAAGGGTGAAGATCCAGTCGCCGTGGGAATGGCGTTTAGTCGAGGCATTGGTGTTGATGGTGTTATTATTACGGCCTCCACTAAGTCTAATGACCCTGTTACGCAGGCGGCTAGAATGAGCCGAAAGCGTGGACGAATCATCTTAGTGGGTGTGACTGGACTTGAACTTAGTCGTGCTGATTTCTATGAAAAAGAGTTAACCTTTCAAGTGTCTTGTTCTTATGGACCTGGTCGTTATGATCCTAGTTATGAAGAGCAAGGCAATGATTACCCTCTTGCCTTTGTTCGCTGGACGGAGCAGCGTAACTTTGAAGCTATACTGGATATGATGTCTGGTGGGCAATTAAATGTTAAACCATTGGTAACTCATCGCTTCAAGTTCGAAAATGCCAGTGATGCTTATGAGTTACTAACTACGGATAAAAGTGCGCTAGGTATATTGCTACAATATGAATCTACTCCACAGGATAGGCATGAAACAAGGGTGCAAATGCATCCTGCCTCCCAATACCAAGCAGACGAACCAGTGGTTGGTTTTATTGGCGCGGGTAATTACGCTTCGCGTATGCTGATTCCTGCATTTAAAAAAGCGGGTGCAAAGTTTCATAGTATTGCAACCTCTGGTGGTATTAATGGCGTTATTCATGGCGAAAAAGCCGGCTTTTCAGAAGCTACGACAGATACTCAGGCACTAATTGAAAATTCGGGTATTAATACCATTGCCATTGTTACTCGTCATAATAGTCATGCTTATTTTGTAAAAGAAGCGCTAAAGGCTGGTAAGAATGTATTTGTTGAAAAACCCCTTGCCATAACGCATGAAGAACTTGCTGAAGTCGAAGCCGCTTATAACGAAGCGCTTAAAGAGAATAAACCACCCAAATTGATGGTGGGCTTTAACCGTCGTTTTTCGCCACAAGTCCAAAAAATGAAAGCACTATTAGAGCCAATAAAAGAGCCTAAGTCTTTTATCATGACGATGAATGCCGGAAGTATCCCCGCAGATCATTGGACACAAGATAATAATGTTGGTGGCGGTCGTATCATTGGTGAGGCCTGTCACTTTATTGATCTAATGCGTTACCTTGCGGATAGTGAAATTGTATCTGTTCAGGCGCGTAGGATGGGTGATACTGATTCAGTAGAAATTACAGAAGATAAGGCCGCTATTATTTTAGGTTTTGCTGATGGGTCGTTTGGCACTATTCATTATTTTGCAAATGGTGCGGCGAGTTTCCCTAAAGAGAGAGTTGAGGTGTTTGTCGCTGGAAAGGTTTTACAATTAGACAATTTTGTGAAGCTCAAAGGTTTTGGTTGGAAGGGTTTTAAGAAATTTAATTTATGGAAACAAGACAAAGGTCAAAACAACTGCTCTAAGTTGTTTTTAGACTCAATTAAAAAAGGAAAGGTTGCACCTATTACTGCGGCTGAAATTTTTGAGGTTGCGTCAGTTTCTATCAATGTTGCTGAGCAGCTGCGAAAACAATGAAATCTATATTTGCTAAGTTTTCTAAGGTATTTCATACTTTGAAATACCTTAGGTTTGAGCAGTTTTATTTTAGACTTACCTATAAAATTAAAAAGCCTAAAGTTGATAATATATTAGTTGATGATCATGGTGATTGGTTTTGGAATGGTCCAGCTCTTAATAGTCAATCATTTTACGACGATGAAAAGGTTGTTTTTTTAAATCAGGTTGGTTTAATTAAAAATTCTTTTGATTGGAATTCACCTCATTACTCCAAGCTTTGGCTATATAATTTACATTATTTCGATGATCTTAATTCTGAAAGCTACGGAGAGCGTGAAATAATTCATTACCGATTTATTGATCGTTGGATTGCTGAGAATCCACCTTGCCAAGGCAATGGCTGGGAGCCTTACCCTATTTCATTACGTTTAGTGAATTGGGTTAAGTGGTTTAGTAGAAAAGACGAAGTTGAGAGTGAATATCTTAACAGCATTGCTGCGCAAGCGGATGCGTTAACTCAGCAAATTGAGTACCATATTTTAGGTAATCATTTATTTTCTAACGCTAAAGCGTTGGTTTTTGTTGGCGCTTATTTGCAAGGAAAGAATGCCAAACGATTTTTAGATTTGGGTTTGAAAATACTGGATCGTGAAATACCTGAGCAGTTCTTAGACGATGGTGCTCACTTTGAGTTATCACCTATGTACCATGAAATTTTGCTTTGGGATTTACTGGAGCTTATAGATTTGGCTGGCATGAGCCAAAACACTAGTTTATTAGAGCGTTATGCTGAATGGCGTGTGGTTGCGGAAAAAGCACTTTCTTGGTTACAGAGCATGCTTCACCCTGATGGAGAAATAAGTTTTTTCAATGATGCTGCTATTGGAATAGCTGCAAATCCACAACAAATATTTGATTATGCTAATCAGCTTGGGCTCTCTTGCTGTGCTGATGAGAGCATACTGATTTCAAATAAGAGTAGTGGCTATAGTCGTGTTAACACTGATGTTTATAGATTGTTTTTTGATCACGCTAATGTTGGGCCAGATTATTTGCCAGGCCACGCCCATGCTGATTCGCTAAGTTTTGAAATGTCTGTTGGAGTGCAACGTGTTTTTGTAAACTCAGGCACGTCGCTTTATGGTGTGAGTCCTGAGAGATTAAGACAAAGAGAGACTGCTGCACACAATACCGTTGTGGTAAATGGAAAAAGCTCTTCAGAGGTTTGGTCAGGATTCAGAGTTGCACGCAGGGCTTATGCAACATTGTTAAAAAGTGAAGAAACAGATGGTGTGGTGTTCTTATCGGCAAGTCATGACGGCTATAAAAGGCTGACACCAAAAGTTGTTCATACGCGAACTATTACTTCCAATGCAGAACAATTTATTCTTTTGGATGAATTATCTCAGCCTACAGATGCTTCTTTCCATTTGCACATTCATCCTGATGTTCTTGTCGTTAATGTAGAGGAACAGAAGCTAATGCTTCAATTACCCTGTTTAACATTGGTACAATTTGAATGTGAATGTCCTTTGATATTAGAAGAAAGCACCTGGCATCCTGAGTTTGGCGTTTCTGTTCCTAATAAAGAAATCGTAGTACCTTTTAGTACAGGACGCCTAAGTACAAAGATTACCATTTTAAAGGACAAGAGTTGAAAATTTTAATACTGACTTTTTATTATGCCCCTGACCTTTGTGCTGGTTCGTTCCGAACTACAGCCCTTGTTAATAAACTAAAAAAAATTCCTGGAGTCGAGTTAGAAGTTATAACAACACTCCCTAATCGTTATGCTTCTTTTTCTGCAGATGCGCCTGAGCATGAAATGAAAGATGGTGTAGAAGTGCATCGAATTGCGCTTCCTTCACATAAAAGCGGCATGCTTGATCAGGTGAAAGCCTTTACTGCTTTTTATCGGCAAGCTGTTAGGTTAACCAAGGGTAAAGATTACGATTTAGTTTTTGCGACATCCTCTCGATTATTTACCGCATTTTTAGGGGCGCGAATTGCATCCTCCAAAAAATTACCTTTATATCTAGATATTAGAGATATTTTTGTAGATACAATTAAAGATGTGCTTTCACCCAAAATCACTTGGCTCGTAAAACCCTTGTTCTCGTTGGTTGAGTCCTATGCTTTTTGTAAGGCGAAGCGTATTAACTTAGTCTCTAAAGGATTTGCTGGTTATTTTTCTAGTCGTTATCCTAAAACCGAATATCGCTGGTTTACCAATGGCATAGATAACGAATTTTTAGTTGTCGCACCTCAAACAATAGATATTTCACAGAAGCACAGCATTTCAACAGTACTCTACGCTGGTAATATTGGTGAGGGTCAAGGACTTCATACCATCCTCCCTAAGCTAGCTAAGCGTCTAGAGGGAAAAACGAAGTTTAGAATTATTGGTGATGGTGGGCGAAAACCATTATTACAAAATCAGTTAGAGTTAGCGGAAGTAACCAATGTCGAGCTATTGCCGCCCGTGGGTCGTGCTGAATTGATTAAAGAATATCAGAATGCCGATGTGTTGTTTCTTCATTTGAATGATTACCCTGCCTTTCGTAAAGTTTTGCCATCCAAAATATTTGAATATGCGGCTTTAGGTAAACCTGTTTGGGCGGGGGTTTCGGGTTATGCGGCAGACTTCCTAAAAGACGAAGTTGCTAATTCGTCGGTATTTTATCCAGGTAATGATGAGCAAGCTTATCGCTCTTTTGATGTGCTAGAATTGGGTGTTCGGCCAAGAGGGGCGTTTATTAGTAAGTTTTCTCGAGAGCAAATCATGACTGAAATGGCCCATGATATTGTTGAATTTGGTAAAAAAAATGAGCAATAAAAGAATTTTTATTACTGGTGGTTCTGGTTTTGTTGGTGCCGTTTTTCTATCAGTTTTGCCAGCTAATAGGGTGTGTATTTTCGGGCGGAAAGATTTAGGTATCCCCAATGCTAATTTTGTTAGAGGTGAAATACAACCAGACACTCAGTATTTAACAGCGTTCGATAATATAGATATCGTCATCCACCTCGCCGCCCGCGTCCACATCATGAATGACTCTTCCTTAGATCCTTTAGCTGAGTTTAGAGCCGTCAACACGGAAGGTACTCTCAATCTAGCTCGCCAAGCAGCAGATGCTGGAGTAAAGCGCTTTATCTTTTTGAGTTCGATCAAGGTAAACGGTGAATCAACGTCTGGTCGTCACCCTTTTACAGCGTTTGATACGCGTAGTCCAGAAGACCCTTATGGCCAGTCTAAGTCGGAAGCGGAAGAGCAGTTGTTGGCGTTAGGCAAAGAAACGGGCATGGAGATTGTGATTATTCGTCCACCGTTGGTTTATGGTGAAGGGGTAAAAGCCAATTTCGCTTCTTTGATGCAGTTGGTTGGTAAAGGTTTTCCAATGCCATTTTGCGCCATTAATCAGAATAAACGTAGTTTGGTTTCTGTCTATAATTTGGTGGATTTAATTAAGGTTTGTATTGATCATCCCAAAGCGGCAAACCAAGTCTTTTTAGTGTCTGATGACGATGATATGTCGACGTCTTGTATGGTTGCTTTAATGGCGAGGGCGCAAGGTAAAGCAAATTTTTCACTTCCTGTGCCTGTGTGGTGTTTTGAACTGGCGGGTAGGCTGTTTAAAAAAGACGCCGTTGTCGATCGTTTGGTTGGATCTTTACAACTGGATATTGAACATACGAAAAATACGTTAGACTGGGTGCCGCCTTATTCTGTCGAGCATGGTTTTGCATTGGCTGCGAAGAAAAAGATTAAAAATTGGATGAAGTAAATGATTAGGTTATTGGATTTTGTGTTTTCATTGTTGGAGCGAGGCGAGGATGACTCTCAAGTGTTATTAGTTATTTGCTCGATCGGTCTGTTTGATGTGAATTACGATATCGTAGGTTTTTAATCAGATCCAGATATTTTGCTTTCTTAAATACGCGTACCGTAAGTGTGGGAAGACAGGGGGGGGAGAGCACGGCTACACAGCTTGATCCTCAAAAGGTATCGTTACTTTGAGGTCGTTGAGTCAAATCATCAGAGGTATACTCTAATACAGCTTCTCTTTGTATTTATAAGAATGCATATTCAATTAATATGGCATTGAGTGGAAGCGATTATTTATGTTGGATTGGATGTATAAAAAGACGCGGACGTTTCATTCCCTGATCTAAGGCTGACTTAAACTGATTATTCAGTCGGATGAAACTACCCTCCTGCACTCTTTTATTGTTGGTTTCTTAATGTTGCTAATTGCTATGAGAGCTTTACCTGACTTGTTTTTCAGCTTTGATAAATCGTTGACCGAGTCCGTGCCTGCCAATAAAAACGACGCAGCGGATGCGGCCGCTATAGAGGAAGCAATGAGCCGCCCTCATATGAGGTATGTGGCTGTAAAAAAGCATAGATCAACAAGATATACAAGCGCTTCATCGTGTCCGTGAGGTACCGTCCCATAAAGTGTGTCTTCTTCCATTAAAACCTTTTCTCTGACCCGTTAATGAAACAGGTGACTTTTAAAAAAACGACTCACTGGATATTGATAAGTCGAACTGTTCATGTCCATCGCTACTTTGCTTAATAGCGTTAAAACAGAGTCTATACTGGGCATGGAATTTCGAATTTTTAGAGTGCGTTTGAACGGTTTGTTCAGTCGCTCAATCCAGTTTGTTGTGTATATCACATTTCGAATCTCGTACTCAAACTCTAGATAGGTGGCGTAATAACATAAGAAGTCCGGATCACTAAGGGCTTTAAATTTGGGTAGATCTTCTCCCATTTATGATAGGGTTGACGTGCTCTATCGTACAGCGCATTTTTACTATCCTCAGGAGGGTCGAGTTGGAAAATAGTCGCTAAATCCGCTGCCAGTTCAGAGCGGTGTTGTTTCTTTGTTTTTCTCAATATAGAGCGTTTCAAATGGAGAACACATTTTTGGATAGCGGCATCAAAATGTCTTTCTATCGTACTGTCCAGCTCCGTTAAATTGTCGGTAACAAAGAGATCCGCTTGCTTCAACCCTCGACGCTTTAGGTCTTGGCATATTTCATCCCAGCACCCTGCGGATTCGGTTGGTGCATTATAAATGCCAATCACCTCTTGTGTCATATCCGGTAACACAGCTAAAGTGATGTAGTAAGCTTCACTTGAGACCGGCTTTTTACAAAGGTCGCATCTAAATAAATGATAGGGTAATAGTCTGCCAAATCTCGCTCGCGAAAAGATGCCATGGCGTCATATAAGCTGTTGGTAATACGAGATATTTGGCTTTTGGAAAGTTGTTGGCCATAAATACGATGCGTAATGGACTCGATATCACGAGTGGTGAGCCCCTTAGCATATAGCTCGAAGCAGAGCTCATTTAAGCCACCACTTTGATCCTTCATGATATTGAGCAGCATTGGTTTGAAGATCCCTGTAAGCGTCCGGGGATCTCACCTAGCCTAGCTTAACGTTCCATGGCAAGAGGTTATCTAAGTTGTCTTCTGCTTTTCGTCTCGGCAGCTCTTCAAACAATTTGACGAGGTAATCGTAAGGGATCATCCCATTCGCTTTGGCGGTTTCGATGATACTGTAGAGCATGGCGCTTGCCTTGGCGCCGTTTTCTGTATTTGAGAAGAGCCAGTTTTTGAGGCCAATCACGAAGGGCTTAATGGCCCTCTCTGCACGATTGTTGTCGATGTTAAGGTGTGAGTCGTCAACATAGCGCACAAGCTTATCCCATTGGTTGAGACTGTAGTTTAAGGCTATTGTGAGTTTGTCTTTTGGCGGGTTTGTGTTGAACGGCTTTCTCTAGCCATTGTTTGAAGTCATTCAGCACTGGAATCGCATGCGTTCGACGGTAGGCGAAGGCCTCTTCCGCTGTCTCGCAGAACGCCGCTCTAGTTTCAATGGCATAGAGCTTTTTTATCCAGTTCAGAGCAACGGTATGTGTGCCCGTTTTGTTTTTACCCAAGCTTTTAGCAATGTCCGTAAATTTGCGGCGTGCGTGGGCGAAGCATCCTACCAACTGTGTGCTGGTTTGTTCGTAACCTGCATAACGATCGACGTGTAGATACCCAGAGTAATCACTCAAAAAAGCTTTGGGATGCGCCGCTTGACGCGTTTTTTGGAACTCGTATAACACGATAGGTTTCAATGCTGTTTTGTACATAGGATGTGCTGTGTCTGGCCCATCCGTTCCACTGCAATAGACCCACATGTAGCATTTATCTCGCTCTTCTTTCACCACATTGAGCGGTGTTTCGTCCGCATGAAGAGCGGGCTTTCAGTCGTTGATAAAGTGGGATCAAGGCATCTGCACTTTTGAGCACCCAGTCCGACATCGTTTTGCGACTCAGCTCGATGCCTAATTTCTTGAACAGCGATTCTTGTCGATACAGAGGTAATGCAAATTGGTATTTACTGGCAATGATCTGACTTAGCAAGCTCGGGGTGGCAATGCCTTTAGGGATAAGGCTGGGGGTTGGCGGCGCTTGCTTGATGGCGACTTCTGTCTCATTCTGTTCGCAATGACGGCAACCATATTTGGGGCGGATCGTTTCAATCACAGTCATTTTGGCGGGGATAAACTCTAAGCGTTCCGAACGATCTTCCCCAATACGATGTAATGCTCCTTGGCAACACGCACAGACTTTTTCAGCCTCGGCTAAATCCAGTTCAATGACAGTGCGAGGCAGGTCTTTAGGTAAGGGGTTACGCTTAGGCTGGCGACGCTTTGATGCCTCGCTCTTTTCTCCTAACAGAGCGTCTTTTTCTGACAACTTCTCCGTTTGCTCAAGCAGCATTTTCTTAAGCAAATCCATGTCATCAGGTAAGTCATTCAGCGTCTTTTTCATGGTGTGGATTATACCAGCCATTAACAAATTAGAACGCTAATTTTCATGGTAACGGTAGGTTATTTTGGGATGAGCTTGTTCAAGGTTAAGAGGCGAGCCATCCAGTAGCCAATTGAGCTGCCTTGGTGATACTTGCAGAGACAATGACTCATCTTCGATCCCCGGCCATTGAAACACGCCTTTCTCCAAGCGTTTGTAATGCAACCAAAAACCATTCGTAGACCATTGCAGAATTTTTAGGCGGTTATGAGTTCGACCACAAAAGACAAACAACCGATCAGAACAAGGTTTTTGCTTTAAGTCGTAGGCCACGATAGCGGTTAAACCATCAATGGATTTACGCATATCGGTTGGGCCACATATCAGAATGACGGGAAGGGAATCGCTTGTGTTGAACATAGTCATCACTCCAAAAGTCATGACTATGCTAGTTGGCAAGCATTAAAGTAATGTGTGGATTACCGGACGCTTACAGATCCCTAGACGATCTCTTGGTACTTGCAGTGCCAATGAATCGCCTATCCGAATCCGTTGATAGCACGATATCCATTAGCTTTATTACCGGATTGAGCGGCTTAAAGATAAGCGGATCGCTCAGCCTTCATCAAGCTATTAAGCGCTATTTCCATAAGCTTGTTTAAACCGTCAGGCAGAGTGGTTAATTGATCAATAGCAACTTGTATTTGAGCTGGGTTTAGTTTTAAAGTATTCATAGTTCCTCTTTTGTTTATTTCGTTTATTTTTTGATCGGAACAAAATGAATATAACGAAAGAGGGGCGCTTATTGAAGCACCTGCTAGACACACTTCTTGGGACAGTATGGTCTGTGAAGAGCTTGTATATCTTGTTGATCTACGCTTTTAACAGCCACATACCTCATATGAGGGCGGCTTATTGCTTCCGCGATATCGGCCACATCCGCTGCGTCGTTTTTATTGCTTTTAACATAAGGTTTGACAAATTGAGGCGCAATCAGTTTAACCATGTATCCGTGTCTCATAAGGACTCTTGATCAATAATGAGCAGACGCGCAAGCTTCCATTGCTATCTCAGCCTCTTGAGGAACTTTTTTCTTAATCTGATCGACCCATTTAGCACGAGAATATTTGCCAGACCAGCAACATTTCCCCTGACGATCAACGCCATGTACGTGAAAAACAGATTTTTCGATGTCAACACCAATGCGAATAATAGTCATCACTCGAGCCTCTTTAAGTGCAATGTTTTTAACTCTATTTAGAGTAGTTCATCGGAGGTGAGGATGAGTCCATCCCATTGCTTACAAGTCTTGAACGGGTATGGTTATATCTCGGTAGTTCTTGGTATTTGATGTGATTGTAATCAAGCCGTTTCGTTACTTGTGTAGTGCTTTATTTAGTTCAAAAGTGTAAAGGTTTTCTTGGTGGGAGTCGCTATTTTCAATGCAGACTTAGAAGGCGGTGAGAGTGAATTTTGGGTAATAAAAAAGGGAAACCGCTAGGCTTTCCTTTAATTATTGACCTACAAACAGTGTGTCGTTTGTGTGTCGACCTCATTTAAAAAAGTGCAAACCCTTTTAAAATCAAGGCTTTAATTGGTGGAGATGGGGGCATTGAACCCTGTTATAAAAGATAATAAAATCAGTAATTTATTGATTTTAAAAGGCACTTAATATGTATATTTATACAGTATTTTTGGCGTTTTTTAGTGGTTCGGTGTGTCGGATGTGTGTCAATAATCTATGAATTCATATCCAAATATGGTTGATGACTTAGATTGTTTATATATGCGAGTAGATGGGGTAAATTTATCTCGCCAAGTTTTGATTTTTTGATCTTGCTCTTTTGATGAATTTATACCTAGAAAAATGCTCTTTAGTTGTTTGGCAGGCAGTCGATATTGGTATATATCGTAACCTTTTTTATCTTTTTTCTGGTATTCTCAAAAGCATATAGTGGGCATGCAATCCTGTGCTCTCTCTCAGCTGACCATCGATCATCTTTAACGTACATGAAACTGGTATCTAAGCCACCTTCATCAATTATTGGGCGATCAGTTGAATAAATAACAGGCTCAGGTTTTAGATCTATATAAAATCCATTTTTGTCATTATCAAGCTTTACTCCAAAGTCTCTTTCTATTTTATCAATATTTAGCTTTTCTACCAAGGGAAATGGTATTTCAATTGCATATCCGCTATGCTCACTTGAATATTTCGACCACATTAAAGTGTTTTTTACATCATCAGTTAAAGATAATATTCCATAAGTTTTATTCATGTCTCGTTTATATCCATCTATATATCTTTTATTTCTTTCCTCATACATTTTCTTTGCAATTTCTTCTGGAGAGTCGTTTCTTGTAATTGGGTAGATATATTGATCTGAGTCATATAGATCGACAGTTTCATTAGCTCTGATTGTCTTGTGGATTTTTATAACAGCTTCAATAATTTCGTTGATTTCTCCTCTGTGATTAAATATGGGGTCAATCTCAAAAATATCATTTAATGAGTCAGGTTGTGTGAATCTAAGGCTAACATAGCCCTCTTCATTGAAAATATACTTATCACTGCCTTCAGGATAAAACTTAAAAAACATTTTAATACTTCTCTATTTTTATAATACTCGAAATTGGATTCAACCTTGTAGCTTCTTCCAAAAAATCTGGTGCTAGGTGTGCGTAGCGCATGGTCATTTTGATGTCACTATGTCCTAGTACCCTTTGTAAGGTCAATATATTGCCGCCGTTCATTATGAAGGGGCTTGCGAATGTGTGGCGCAGGACGTGAGCGGCTTGGCCTCTTGGTAGTTCGATTGAGGTTCTTTTTAGGGCGCGGCGAAAGCTTGATATTGAGGGAATGAAGACATTATTTCCCCTGGTCTTTTGTGCGTGTTCGTGGATTTCTTCGTAAAGGTCCGGTGTGATCGGGACGCTTCTATTTTTACCGCTTTTGGTGTCGGTAAAACTTACCTTGTTGTTTCTTACCCTTTGAACCGTTAGCCCTTCGGCTTCGCCCCAGCGCGCGCCTGTGGCGAGGGAAATTTTCGTGATCAAGTAGACGTGTTGGTTATCGCAACGGGTGGTTTCTTCCAAAAGCTCGTTTATTTGATCGTGTGTTAAAAAGGCGAGTTCATTATCTGGCATCCTGACGTTGTCTATATCGGCCAGTGGATTAGGGTAGTGGATTTCCTCAGCTTTGATCAGGGTGTTAAACATAGATGATAGATAGCTAAGATCATTGTTTAACGTCTTTGGGCTTTTGCCTTCTTTTGATCGTTGGGTGCGCCAGCGGGTGTACTCAAGGCGGGTTAGGCTTGAGCCAGCGTGGTTGCCCAATTCACTAGCGATCATCAAAAGCTTACTTTTACGGCGTTTTCCATCCCGCAAAAAGTGACCGTGAGTGTCGTCCCAAAGCTCTACCAATTCAGTAAGGCGACGATTATCCTTTGGTTTGTCTAACCACGGCTTTGCATCGGATTGGGTTTCGTATTGAGCAATGGTGTAACGCTGGAACCGTTCACACTCGCCTTTGGTTGGGAATATCTTTTTATATTCCCAACTGCCGCGACCATTGACACGAAAACGGACTTCGTAGCCTGAAGCAATTTTTTTAATTGCCATCTTCCAGTCCTTTAATTTTAGTAACGGTTAAGTAGACCTGTGATTCTTGATGTCCTTGTCCATGATGAATAAGGCTTGGTGTATTGTATTCATTAATATGAGCTTCGAATAAATAATATTCAGACGATCTTTCCCCAAGTCTTGAGTCAGATGATATTTCTAATTTAAACGGAGTTAATATTCTGTCTTCCTGAATATAAATGCTTTCTTCTTGGAAGGTTCTTAAACTTGATATGAAATTATTTGATATTAATTTTTCTTTAAAGATTTTTATTGAAATATTAAAAACATCTCCGCCATCATTCTTAATAAAAAATGATACGGAATCGTATTCAGGATTGGCGTCATAGTTCTTAGATCTCAACAATAACCGACACACTTGGTATAGATAAGAGAGTCAGTTGCCTATAGGCTTCGAGTTCTCACACAATCCACCAAGGTCGTCCAAAAATGAACAACCAATATAAGCAACTGACACTAAAAGAACGATACCAGATTGAAGGCCTAAAGGAACTAGGATTTTCAGCAAGAACCATCGCAAACAAGCTTAAGAGAAGCAATAAAACGATTGCTCGTGAACTGAGACGATGTCTCGATAACAAGTATTCTGCTGAGGTAGCTCACACACATGCAACCACGACCAGAACACTG
>NZ_CP025572.1:737383-768471 GCF_018336975.1 Marinomonas sp. CT5
CGACTAATTTTGGCTTCAAGCTCTTGTATGCGCTGCTGCTCTGGTGTCAGAGCTTTCGCTTTTGGTGTGGCACCACCTCGTTCATCTTTAAGCTGACCAACCCAGCGTCGTAGAGCCGTCTCACCAATGCCAAGGGACTGGCAGGCCTCAGTAAAACTGTAGCTTTGATCGAGTACTAAGCTGGCGGCTTCATGCTTAAACTCTGCTGAAAATACACGACGTTTTGTCATTAAACACCTCTCTTAATGTGGCAATGTTACCACCTAAAATGGTGTCCGGTTTTATTAGACCACTACAATTTGGTTTTCAAGCTGCTGCCAAGGAATCAACTCATCCATTCGACCAAGGAGGAGTTCTTTACGAGTTTTGCGGCGTTTGCTGGTAAATTCGGTATCGGAAGGATAGTTGATTCATGATCGGCTGGAGTCGTAGTTGTCTTAAGTCGGCTCGATTATCTCATATAGCTGACTTGTTCGCATGTTCCTTAACTTACGATCCACTTGCGAAGATATTGCTTGTGCTATAGTGAAAGCCACAGATTATTTTAGTATAGTATGATGCTTTACTTGTCCCTGTGTTGGCTTAGACGTCCTCTAAAATGGGATATCTTGGATTACGGTGAATTTCTCTGATCTTAATAGGTTCGAGTTTTATGCATCATAGTGGGGGGTAAAGAGCGACGAATGATATGAACAAAATAGTATAGTATTAGGAAATGAACTTTCCGAATGTCTTATCATTTAACAGTGATTAATTTCACCATGTACTATTGAAGTAAGGCAAAAAATTACACAGAAGAGCCTGCCTCAAAAGTAGCTTACTATGGAGCTAATACAGGACCTTTAGTCTGTAATGAATGATATGCACTGCGAATCAGGGGGGGAGGCAGATTAGCAATTTGGCAAACTGTTTTTCCTTTTTTGTATTGCTTTATTAAGCTGTTAAAGAAACTAACTACTATTAGTCAACTAGTTGTGTATTTACATGTTGGTCATAACCATAGCCTCCGTGTTCATAATCTTTGGTTTAATTTGTTCTGTAAACACAGCATATGGCGATGTGCTGGCTCCTGTTGGATAGAGCTAATATACACTTTAAGTTTAAAGTAGAGTTTGATTCGAACCGATAGTGATAGAGACTGGCATGTTCCTGTCCATTTGTTTATGGGTCTAATTAGAAACATCGGGAAGATTCTTAATCTAAGTTAGTTTTTTATAGCGCGCGGAGTTTTTGTTTGCGATATAGTTTAGAGAACTCGATTGTTACCCGTATAGGTTTTAATGATGTGGCAAATAAAACTTCTTTAATGAGTAATGATTATGGTGTTTAGACTACTTAATTATTGATTTTGTACTTATAGGTGCTTCATGTTATTTAGTGGGGCGGGTTGACTCTCTGGATGCTTAGTTTGACAGGTAGTATGGTAATTTTCGCTAGGCATTTAATCATACAAGGAATGTATATAGGTTGGAAATCACTAGTGTTTTTTTATATGGTGTTCAGAGGTCTTTTGGAAGAAGAGTGATGGAATGATTAGGTTGTTAGACTTGGTGTTTTCTCTGTTGGGTTTGATGTTTTGCTTTCCTGTGTTGTTAGTGATTTATATGATCGGTTTATTTGATACGGGTTCACCTCTTTTCCGTCAAGAGCGCGTAGGGCGTAACAAAAAGCCGTTTGTGTTGGTGAAGTTTCGTACTATGTCGGTGGATACGGCTTCGGTGGCGAGTCATTTGGCATCTACGTCTTCTATCACTAAGTTGGGTGGTTTTTTACGTCGTACTAAGCTGGATGAATTGCCGCAGCTTTGGAATGTATTAAAAGGGGAAATGAGTTTAGTTGGCCCGCGCCCTGGTTTATTTAATCAAACAGAGTTGACCCAAGCCCGTGATGTAAAAGGTGTGTTTATCGTTCGGCCGGGTATTACTGGGCTTGCTCAGACTTCGGATATTGATATGTCTACGCCTGATCTTCTGGCGGAAACTGATGCAAAGATGATTCGAGATATGTCTTTGAAAAACTACTTCGTTTATATCATCAAGACGGTAACAGGCAGTGGGGCTGGGGATAGAGTTAAGGGTTAGTCAAAATTTTTGTTAATCTTGATGTGCATTTTGTTTGCAAAATAGATCTAAAATATCTAAGTTCTTTTTCTTTGTCATTGCTGGTATTTTTATCTCCCTGAATACTGACTTATAATAGTTCTTTAGCTAGTGATGTCTGTTAGTCGGATGTCTTATCTGCAGATATATTTTTGTACTAATAGGTTTTACATAATGATAGAAAAGTTTAATTTTCTTTGGTCTCTTCCTCGGTTCTATAAGCGATTAATTAGTTTAGCTGTCGATGCATCATTCGTTTGTCTGGCGTTTGTTTTTGCTTATTGGGCTCGTTTAGGTGAGTTTACAGGCTTTTCGAGCTATTTAGTCGGTTCTGTATTGGTAGGGGCTATTGTTATTACTCTATTGGTTAATATCCGACTAGGGTTATATCGCGCAATTCTTCGCTATTTAACTTTTCACGCTTTTACGGCTATCTTATTTGGCGCGGCGGTATCGGCCTTTAGCATCACGACGTTGGCGTATTTTTTTCAGGCACCTATTCCTCGTACTGTACCAATTATTTATTTTCCTTTTCTGGTGATGTTGTGTGGCGGTTCGCGTCTTTTAGTTCGCGGATTGTTAGTGCATGCTCCAACTAAGGGATCTGAGTCTGTATTAGTATTTGGCGCTGGTTCTACTGGACGCCAACTTGCGTTGGCGTTACGTCAAGCCTCTAGTTACAGAGTAAAGGGTTTTGTTGATCATGATAAATCTTTGGTCAATACCATTATTCAGGGGATTCCTGTTTATAGTGAAGATAAACTTGATGAGTTGATTGATAAATACAGTATAGGAAAGGTCTTGTTGGCTATTCCAAAGGCCAGTCGCTCTGAGCGTAAAAAAGTTATTGATAAATTGTTACCCTATGCTGTGGAAGTTCTTACTGTGCCAGATTTTGACGATATTGTTACTGGTAAAGCGAAGGTTAGCGAGCTGCAAGATGTCGCCGTGGATGATTTGCTAGGTCGAGATGTTGTTACGCCAGTGGCTTCTTTGATGCAAGAGAATATTTCTGGCAAAGTGGTATTAGTAACTGGAGCTGGTGGTTCAATTGGTTCTGAGTTGTGCCGACAAATATTGGCCCAGCAGCCTAATACCTTGATATTGTTTGATGTCTCTGAGTTTGCGGTGTACAACATTGATAAAGAGCTCAATGAGCGACTGGCTGAATTGGCCTTCAACGTCAATATCGTGCCCTTGATTGGTTCGGTGCAGCAAATTAACCGTTTGGCCTCGTTCATGACGTCGTTTCGGGTGCAGACTGTGTATCACGCGGCGGCCTACAAACATGTACCCTTGGTGGAATACAACGTGGTGGAAGGCGTGCGTAATAACGCCTTTGGTACCTATTATTGTGCGCAAGCGGCAGTTGAAAGTGGTGTGGAATCTTTTGTATTGATTTCTACTGATAAAGCAGTGCGACCTACAAATGTGATGGGTGCGACCAAGCGTATGGCGGAGTTGGGACTGCAAGCCTTGGCGGAAGAGGAGGCCAAAAAAGCCGCGAAACAAGAAAAATTCACTCGTTTTTGTATGGTTCGCTTTGGTAATGTGCTGGGCTCGTCTGGTTCGGTGATTCCGGTGTTCAAAAAGCAAATTGCGGAAAGTCAGCCTATTACCGTGACTCACCCCGATATTATTCGTTACTTTATGACCATTCCGGAAGCCGCTCAGCTGGTGATTCAAGCGGGTGCCATGGGGAAAGGTGGGGATGTGTTTGTATTAGATATGGGGGAACCTGTCAAAATTGTTGATCTTGCAGAAAACTTGATTCGTTTGTCTGGTTTGGAAGTGAAGTCAGCTGCTAACCCGAATGGGGACATTGAAATCCAGTTTACGGGATTGCGGCCTGGAGAAAAATTGTTTGAAGAGCTGTTGATTGGTGACAATGTGCAAAAAACTCAGCATAAATGCATTATGACGGCAAATGAGCGGTTTTTATCTTTATCTGATTTCGTTCAAACAATAGATGAACTGGATCGGGCTTGTTACAACTTTGACCTTGAAAAAGTGCTTGAAGTTTTGATTAGTGCGCCAACTGATTTTAAACCTACTGATGGTATTGGTGATTTGGTATGGAATTCTAGGCAAATATTAGATCGGAAAATTGAAGGTTCTAATGTCATTTCATTACAAGTTAGCCAATTGTAATGAAATTGATGATTGATTTGTTGATATAAATACTAACTTAAATATGTTGCTCATGGGGTTTTTGATTGCAACTATTGTGTACTAGGGTCTAAAAAGACGTAATACGATGCCAGTAATCTTAAATGTCTTGTGAAACCAAGCCCTGGTTGATATCGCAAGCCACTGAGTTGGTTAAGGAAATGTTTTGCATATAACCCAACTCGTCCATAAACGGGTTAGGGTTGTATTTATTCTGATGAGAATTTCTTCGTCGTTGAGCTTGAAGTTTTGGTTTATTTGGATTTCGTTGAGCTCTTACTTATGGGACAGTGTTTGTTTCATGGTAAGACTTTCTTAGATGAGATGAATTGATATTTTCAGACTATAAATCTTGTCTATCGGTGGCTTATAGAAAACTTGGACTTTATATATTGATAGAGTCTATTAATTTTGTAGTTACTGAGCCTACTAAGGAAGTGGCTTTTTATTCATGTGGCCGGAGAAAGGGAAGCCTCAGAGATCTTGTTTGGCTTTGGCTATTCTGAACTTAGTTGACCATATGATAGCAGAAGGCTCTATTAACCGTCTAATTTGTTCTGAATCGCGTTTAGTTACCGTGGTAGGTGTAAGTATTTTTTTGTTGTCGAAACTTCGGATGCTGTTTTGATAAAGGATAAAAATAATGCACAAAATGTTAAACAGATTAAAGAAGGCCCTAAGGAACACGTCTATAGCACGACGGTATACCGTTAAAAGGTTGATTTTGGTGATTGTCATCAAGTTAAACGTGCTATGGTAAAATCAAGAGAGAAATTAAGTGTACAAATGCATTGTCATCGTACTTGGTATTGGGTTGTTGTGTTTGGTGTTGAAAAGATGGTATCGATAATAATCCGTTTTTATCGTAAATGTTTTAAGTTTTATATTTAAATGAGGAATGGCTAAAAAACGTGAAGAGTTTATTATAGTCGGTTCAGGTTTAATAGGTCTTTAGAATTTTTAAACGGTTTTTTACTATAAGATTCATGAAATATTAGCAAGCTTTTTAAAGAGTATTGGTTTTATTTGTCTTTTTATGTGATGGTTTTATCGGATTTATTAGCCTGAGTGAATATAGGTTTATATTTTTTAGTATGTTGAATTAATTATTTGTAGGGGAAAATGTCAGCTAAAAAATCTGAGAATGGAGTTTTTCTTACTAATGCTTTTTTTCTAGCGTTAATTCAGGCCGCAAATTTATTGCTTCCATTATTGACGTTTCCTTATCTTATACGAATTTTAGGCGTTGAGTTATTTGGAATATTAGCATTATCTACAGCGGTTATGCATTATGTTAATGTTTTAATTGATTATGGGTTTAATCTAACAGCCACTCGTGATGTAGCTCGTATTCGAAAAAATAAAGTAGCTCTAAGCCAACTGTTTTCTACGGTCCAGTTTATTAAAATATGCTTGTCTATTTTGTGCATATCTGCGTTAGCGATTGTACATGTTTTTACTTCTTGGTTAGGTTGTTACTCGGCTTTGTACTGGTTAACTCTTTTTTCTGTGATCGCTAATGGACTTTTTCCTATTTGGTTATTTCAAGGGATGGAGCAGATACGTTTAGTATCTATTGTGACGGTTACAAGTAAGTTATTTTATACTGTTTTTATTTTTTTGTTGGTTGATTCAAAGCAAGATTATCTTCTTGTTCCTTTTTTAGGATTAATTGCTAACTTATTGGTGGTGTTTGTTGGCTTATATTTAGTGGTTAGTTTTTTTAAACTGTGTTGGGTTGCACCTCTTTTCTCTCGTGTTGTTACTCAGTTAGGTACTTCCTGGTATATATTTTTATCTCAATTGAAAATTACTCTATTTAGTAATACTAATGTTGTTATCTTAGGTGTTTTCGCTGGCCCTGTTTCTGTTGGCTATTATGTTAGCGCAGAAAAAATTATGCGTGCGCTTGCTTTGTTACAAACACCTATTACGCAAGCTCTTTATCCTCAAATCAGTCAAACTATGAAAGCTTCACCAGCTAAGGCGCTATATCGTTTGCGACGTATTGCTTTTTATGGTGTATGTAGTTATGTCGTATTGCTAACTTTGGTATTTTTTTTAGCAGAATGGATTTGTATGTTTTTGTTCGGCTCCGAAGGACATGATATTGCTGCATTGCTTCGGATTATGCTTCCGGTTCCTTTGTTTATATTTCTAAATAATATTTTTGGTACTCAAGTGCTGCTTAATCTTGGACGGGATAGAGTATTTTTTTGGACTCTTTTGGTAATTGCTTTCGTGAGCTTAGTATTATGTTTAATACTTAGTTTCGTCTATCAGGCCTATGGAGCCACCTTAGCTCTGCTGTTAACCGAGTTGCTGCTGGCTAGTACATTTGCTTTTTTAGCAAAAGATGTATTTTTTAAAAAGAATTTGTAGTGAGATGGTAGCGATCGTGTTGAATGATATAATAGATGTCAAAAAATGGATATTAGATCGACGTGTTGTTTGCTTTTTTATCCTTGCGCCTGTAGCTACGATTATATCTGCCTACCTGTCTCTTGATGCGAGGGTATATCAGAGTATTTTTTCAAGTTATAGTTCAACTCCTTGGAATAATCTATGGTTTGAAGTAAGAGGTTATGAAGCGTTTTTTCTGATATTAGCGAAATTGCTTAATGGCTGGCCAAGTATAGTATGGTTTGGTTTGATTGCAGCTATCTCCGTTTGTTTGAAGTTAGCTTTGATTGAAAAAGGGAGCAGGCATTTTTATTTGTCGTTATTGATATATTTATCTTATTTTTTTGTTCTGCAAGACGGGACTGGTATTCGTGTTTCTTTAGCAATTGCAATAGCTTTTTGGGGCGCTTTTTTACTTAGTAAGGGTCGTTGGATATTAGCCTTTTATATAATTGTTTGTGCTGCTTTGTTTTTTCATTATTCTCTTGCTTTATTTTTAATTGTTTTTTTCTTTAGTAATAAGAAAATAACATATTTATTGGTTTTTTCTTGGCCTTTATTAATTTTTATGTGGTGGCTAGGAGGGGATTTTATAACAGTGCTAAATAATTTTCTTTCAGATGTGGAGGGCGGTGGAGTAGTTTTTTCTAAACTAAAGTCATATGCTTCTCAATATTATGAAACATCGGCACCCTATTCGTCTCAGTTTATTTTTTTATACTTTTTGTCTATTGTAGTTTTTTTACGCTTTAGGAAAGAGTTGAATTTATTCGAAGTTATTTGCTTTAATTGTATATTCTTTTCTATCTTTGTGTTGGGGCTTTTGGTCGGAGCTGGGGGGCTTCAAAATCGTGTAAGTGAAATCTTTAGATTTGGTTTAGTCTTTGTTTTTCCTTTATATTATCGTTATTGTTTGGAGTTGGTGTATAAACCTTGGATTGCTAATTTGATAACAGCAGGGTTTCTAATTGGCTATTTTTATTATTATGTTTTACGTGCTGGCCTGATTATCTGGCCTGAAAACTGGGGCCAATTTTAATGAGTCAACTTGCTTGTGTTATAGTTACTTTCAATCCAGAATCAGAATATTTTAAAAAAGTAATTGATAGAATAATAAAGAATCAAGTATTCATTTATTTGGTTGATAATGGGTCTGAAAATATTGATGAGTTATCTAGCATTTTACCTTCATCTGTTTTCTTAATAGATCTTGCAGATAATGTCGGTATAGCTAAAGCTCAAAATATCGGCATTCAACAAGCTTTCTCCTCTGGTGCTGAATATATTTGGTTAAGTGATCAGGATACTATTTATCCTTCTGATTACGCTGCTAAAATGATGGATGTTATAGAGTCCCTAGAAGCTACAAATACACCTTTTGGTGCGGTAGGGCCAAGCTTTATTGAGCTTAATCGTAATCGTGTAGAAGCATTTGTTCGTTTTGAATATTGGGGTAAGCGTTTCCAGCCAGAGAAGGGGCTCAATTCGGTTGCTCATTTGATTGCATCCGGCATGATTTTTTCAAAAAGTGCATTTGAATTAGTTGGCCCTAAGCGTGAAGACTTATTTATTGATTGGGTTGACCTTGAATGGTGCTGGCGGGCAAATTCAAAAGGCTTGCAAGTTTTTGGCACAGGGGATGTCATCATTGAACATAATTTAGGTGATGTGATGGTCAAGGTTGCAAGCAAACAAATATCTATTCGTAGTCCTTTTAGACACTATTTCATTATTCGTAATGGCTTGTATTTATGCCTCTATAGCAAGAATCTTCCGTTGGGTGCACGCCTTCATTATTTAATTCTGACACTTGCAACAAGTGTTATGTATCCTATCCTTGCTCCAACAAATAAGTGGCAGCATTTAAAAGTTAATGTCAAAGCTTTGTGGCATGGCCTTATTGGGCAACTTGGACCAAAAACATGAACGTAACTGTCATTGTGCCTAGCTATAACGGCGGGAATCTTTGGAAACAATCTGCTTGTCTTCTTGCAGAACAAATACCTTCTCTTAGAGTCAAAGTTATAGATTCTTCTTCTGAAGATGATACTCGTGAGATTGCTCAGGGATTTGGTTTCGAAGTGGAGCAGATAGATCAAAAAGATTTTGATCATGGAGGAACTCGTTCATACTCACTAGAAGACGTGAATACAGAATTTGTCGTTTTTCTGACGCAGGATGTTTTGTTAGAGGGAAAGGATGCGATTGCTTTTTTAGTTTCTGTTTTCGACAAGGATCCGGAAATTGTTTGTGCATACGGATGTCAATTACCTCATGTGGATGCCAATCCACTTGCGCAACATGCTCGGTATAATAGTTATAAACCAGATAGCTATGTGACGAGTTTAACAGATGATTTTCCTACAGGTTTCCGGAAAGCATTTTTATCTAATTCGTTTGCAGCGTATAGAGTAGATTTTTTGCGTTCGATTGGTGGTTTTCCAAGGCATTTAATTTTAGGTGAAGACGCTTATGTTGCCGCAAAAGCATTAGTTGCAAATAAAAAAGTAGCTTATGTTGCTGAGGCGAAAGTTAGACACTCGCATAATTATTCAGTTATTCAGGAATTTAAGCGCTATTTTGATATTGGTGTTTTTCATTCCACCCAATCTTGGATGATTGATGAGTTAGGTTCCGTTGAGGGAGAAGGTGTGAAATTTGCCGTAGAACAGTTGAGGTATGTGTGTAAAGTTAAAAAACATCACTGGCTTATTTTATCTATTTTTACATCGATGGCTAAATTTATCGGCTATAAGCTTGGCAAAAAGCATCAAATGCTTGGTGTGAAGCTATCTAGGAAATTATCAATGTATAAAAGTTACTGGAATAGAGTTTAAGGAGAGATGCCGCTTCTTATGCGGCATTTTTATGAACAAAGCCTTTCCAAAATGTCAGGAAAATAATCTTCATATCCAGCCAAATTGACCAATGTTCTATGTAATATAGGTCGCATTCGATACGTTTTTGTAAATCTGTATCACCTCGCCAGCCGTTGATTTGTGCCCAACCAGTAATACCTGCCTTTACCATGTGTTTTTGCATATAGCCCGGAATTTCATGTTTAAATTGTTCGACAAAGAATGTTCTTTCTGGTCTTGGACCCACTATAGACATGTCACCTTTGAGTACGTTGATGAACTGAGGTAGTTCATCAAGGCTGGTTTTACGAATAAACGAGCCGAATTTGGTAATTGGTTTGCTGTTCGCTCCGCCCCATTTAACTCCATCTTTTTCACTGTCAATTGGCATTGAGCGAAATTTAAGCATATTAAATACGCGCCCGTTCCAGCTGACTCTTTCTTGCCTATAAAAAATAGGTCCGGGTGAAGATAGTTTTACCCCTATTGCTAGAAGCAGCAAAATAGGGCTAATACCAATTAGTATTAGAGCGGATAGCAATCTATCTTCTAGTGATTTTAGGAAACGGTTTTTACCTTCTAGCATGTGAGAGGTAGATAGGTTAATAACAGGCAATCCGGCTACTTCTGTCATTGACTGATTTAATAGTTGAAAACCAAAAATATCAGGTACCATTCTAATTGTTACTGCACTTGTGGCCAGAGCTGATTGAACTCTTTCCATACGTTTTGCTTCGCTCATAGGTAATGCAATCCATACTTGATCTGTATTATTTTCGTTTACTATTTTATCAAGTTGTTGGAGGTTTCCTAGGGTAGGAAGGTCTTGTTTAAGACTTCTATTATGGTCATGAGGTTGATCCGTTATGAAACCCTGAACGACGAGTCCAAGCTCAGGGTTCGAAATCAATTTATTCGCAACATTTTGCCCAAGTTCACCGTCACCAATAATGATTACTCGGCGAATATTAAAGCCTTTTGATCTTAGTGCTCCAAGAGAAATTCGAAGAATAAAGCGATAGCTTAAGATTAGTAGGGTTGAAGTGATTAGCCAGGTAACAACCCAGATACGAGAGTAGAGTGCCGAAGATTGAGTTGCGAAAGCACTGATAACCAAGAGTAAAAAAGTTCCAAAGGTGGCCATAATTACACATTTCATTTCTGTTGAAAAAGAGGTACCTCGCCATGCGCGGTAGGCTCCAAAAAAAGTGAGTAGACTTGTGGCAATTAATACTCCGAGTAACAAAACATTTTTGTAGGTGCTGTTTAACTCTAAATTAGAAAATCTAAGCCAATGACTGAGTAAACCACTTAAAAGTAAGCAAAGGATGTCAATGGTTCTTAGGCTGATGCCAATAGAGGCGCTATGTTCTTTTAGAGCAAGTCCGGATTTCACTGTTTTCTCTACTTTATTAGTTAGATATCGGCTGATTTTGTGTATGATACCAGTATTTTTCTATTAACTATGCATTTAGAAGTGAATGCCATATGAAAATTTTATAGTGTGCTCGAACAAAACATCTAACTTTTTTATTTTAAGGCTATTTTATAGTGGTATGAGGTAAGTGTTTATAGCTTAATTAGGTGGTTCACTTCTCTGTATCAAAACAGAGTCGGCTCAGTGATCTCACTGATTCAAAGAATACGTTCGGGCAATAGTAAAGAGCGAACAGCCTGGATGTCCTAATTAGGTGCTATTTTTTTAGAGTTTGGACTAAGCTTTTCAAAAGGCCATGAAAAAATGAAGTCTTTGTTCCAGTGTCTGAACGTCCTATTTCCCCTATGTTCATGCAAGAGTGAATAGATCGTCATGAGTATTTTCTCAGTTTTAATGAACGTATCGAAGAGCCAGAGGAAAAAATATAAATAGTAACACTCAACTTCTGATGCCTATACTTGGTGTGGGAACACCGGGGGCCAAAAAGCTTTTATCTGAGATTCCTGACATTAACGAGTTTAAGAACTGAAGACATTTAGCTGCTTGGTTAGGTAATCCCCCCGAAAATTAATAGCAGTCAAAAGTAGAATTTTCTCGTAATCTAAACGCAGGAGGTTCTGCATGAAAAAGTCACGTTATACAGACAGCCAGATCATGGCGATTTTGAAACAAGCCGAAGCCGGAACGCCAGTCCCCGAGCTTTGCCGTGAACATGGTATGAGTGCTGCGTCATTTTATAAATGGCGTGCCAAATATGGCGGTATGGATGCACCCTTAATGGCACGGATGAAGAAGCTTGAAGAAGAAAATCGTCGTCTTAAAAAGATGTATGCTGAGGAACGGTTAAAGGCAGAGATCATACAGGAAGCTATGGAAAAAAGTGGTAAAGCCGTCTGAGCGGAGAATCATGGCTTTGGATACAGTAGCGAATAAAAAAGTGAGTATTCGTTTGGCTTGCTCGGCGTTTTCAATCAGTGAAACCTGCTATCGTTATCAGAGTCAAAACAGCGATAAAAATACACAGATTGCAGAGCTGTTGGTTGATCTCACAGTAGAGCAAACGGATTGGGGCTTTGGCCAGTGCTTCCATTACCTGCGCAATATAAAGGGTTATCTTTGGAACCATAAACGCGTGTACCGCATTTACTGTGAGCTGGCTTTGAACCTGCGTATTTGCCCAAAACGACGGCTTAAACGAAATGTACCGGAGCTTCTGAAAGAACCGACCAAATCAGATCAGGTTTGGTCAATGGACTTCATGCATGATCAGCTAGCGGACGGTCGTCAGTATCGCCTTTTTAATGTGATTGACTATTTTAAGCGTAAAGGATTAGCAATAGAAGCAGGCTTTTCATTACCGTCACAGAGAGTAATACGAGTGCTGGACCAACTGCTTGAGTGGCGGAAGAAGCCTATTGCGCTTCGTTGCGACAACGGCCCGGAGTTTATTAGTCATGAGTTTGTTCACTGGGCGAAAAAGAAAGGCATCAGGATAGATTATATTCAGCCAGGTAATCCTCAGCAAAATGCATATATTGAGCGTTACAATCGAACGGCAAGATATGGATGGGTTAGTAAACACCTGTTTGATTCACTTGAAGAAGTACAAGACTATGCAACACAGTGGCTATGGTTTTACAATCATGAAAGGCCACATACAGCCAACGGAGGTAAGCCACCTCTAATGGCTGCTTAACCTCTACTTTTGAACTGAGTTAAAAAAGGGAGGATTACCGCTATGACTGCTACCAAAATGCGTTAGCAGAAAGGGGGAATGGCATATTAAAGCAAGAATTTTTGATTGGAAGATGCAGAACTTTTAAAGAATTAGAAAGGCATATTAGTGAGTCTATTGATATCTATAATAGGTATCGACCTCACTTAAGTCTTAATATGAGAACACCAGAAGAAGTGCATGAAAAAGCCAGTATAGACCCCATACTGGCTTAACAAAAAATCGTCAACCTATTTTAGGACGACACAACCTATGAATGCTCAGGAAGAAAAATGCGGGGCTTAATCGCAGTTTGACTAATATTTTGTTATAAATAGCCCATAACTTTTTCATGTCCCAACATTTCCTAGTGGTTAATAGCGGCTGATATATGAGTAATATCCTCCTCGACTTTAAATATTCCGTGGGAATGTAGTGTAAATTTATCAGCGAGTAAATATTTATGGATTCATCCTATTCTCTTATAAAAGTAAATGATAATGATAATGTGGCAATAGTTGCTAATCCAAATGGTATACCTAAAGGAGCTATTTTGCCTTCAGGTTTGGTTTTTCAAGAGCAAGTTCCTCAAGGCCATAAAGTTTCTCTGGTAGATATTTCGAAGGGAGAGGAGGTTATTCGCTATAACGAGGTAATTGGTTATGCGGTTGAGCATATTGGTCAAGGTTGTTGGGTGCATGAAAGGAAGCTATCTTTGCCTGCTCCCCCCAGGCTAGAGAATCTTCCCTTAGGGACCCGACCTAAACTAGATGTTGAGGCATTGGAAGGTTATACGTTTGATGGGTATAGAAATGCAGATGGGTCTGTGGGAACGAAAAATCTTTTAGGCATAAGCTCTAGTGTGCAATGTGTCTCTGGGGTTATTGACTTTGCAGTGAAAAAAATCAAGTCAGAACTGCTACCCAAATACCCTAATGTCGATGGGGTGGTTGCTCTTAATCATACCTACGGGTGCGGTATTGATTTAACCTCTCCAGACTCAGCGATTCCTATACGAACACTTAAGAACCTTTCTAAAAACCCGAATTTTGGGGGGGAAGTTTTAGTGGTTGGGCTGGGATGTGAGCAATTGCAGCCTTCACGTCTTATGGAAGTAAGTGATACTCAAGTGTTAGATATAATGCAGGATAGTCAGAACCCTAGCCCTAAAAACGAAGTCTTGGTTAATTTACAAGATGAGTGTCATAGCAGTTTTGAGGATATGGTGAATCATATAATGCATTCTGCAGATAATCATTTAAAGAAATTAAATCAGAGATCTAGGGAAGAATGTCCAATTTCCGACTTAGTGTTGGGAGTACAATGTGGCGGAAGTGATTCATTTTCAGGTATTACGGCAAACCCTGTTGTTGGATATGTTTCTGATTTAATTGTTAGAGCGGGTGGATCCGTTATGTTTTCTGAGGTTACAGAGGTTCGAGATGCTATTCATTTGTTAACACCTAGAGTTGCAAATGAGTCTGTTGGCAAACGTTTGTTAGAAGAGATGACTTGGTATGATAACTATTTAAACCGAGGGAATACGGATCGTAGTGCAAACCCTACCCCTGGAAATAAGAATGGGGGGTTAAGCAATGTGGTGGAAAAAGCTTTAGGGTCTATTGCAAAATCTGGGACTAGCCAGATTATGGGGGTGATTGGTCCAGGTGAAAAGATAGAGCAAAAAGGTTTAAATTTTGCCGCAACTCCGGCAAGTGATTTTATTTGCGGTACCTTGCAGGCGGCTTCTGGTATGACTGTACAAATATTTACTACAGGCCGAGGTACTCCTTATGGCTTGGAGGCCGTTCCTGTTATTAAAGTGTCAAGTAACTCTGTATTGGGTAGTCGTTGGAAAGATTTGATTGATATGGATGCTGGTCGAGTAGCATCTAATGAAATGACTATAGAAGAAGCTGGCTGGGAGTTATTTCATTTGCTTTTAGATGTGGCTAGTGGGCGAAAGCTGGTAGCTACTGATAAGCTAGGACTGCATAATAGTTTGGTTCTTTTTAACCCAACTCCTGTAATGTAGCCGAATTTTCAAAGTCAATATGGCATTGGATTATTGTGAATTTTTTAAAAGATACTTTTGTAAAGAGAGGTGTAGAGCGTGTTACCTTATGATGTCTTGATTAGGTGTAAAAATGAGATGGCAGACCTACCGAAAGTGGCTAAGTCTCTATCGTCTCAAGTATTCCCTCCTAACAAAGTTGTGTTTGTTGATAGCGGTAGTACAGATGGTTCGCGTGAGTTCGCACTGCAGCAGGGGTATGACGTAGTTGATTATGTAACTGATCGTTTTAACTATAGTGAGTCGCTGAATTTAGGCATGGAATGTTGTAGTTCACCTAGAGTCTTAGTTTTGTCTGCCCATTGTATTTTAGTTACCGAGAATAGTGTTGAGCGTCTCCTAGAGGCAATGGATGTCTTTAATGCAGCAGGGGTTTTTGGCCGGCAAATACCTACAGAGCATAGTAGTCCATTAGATGTTAGAGATCTGTTAACTGTATTTGGCAGAGAAAGAATTATCTATGAAGCACATCCCTTCTTTCATAATGCATTTTCTGTAATAGATAGGAAAGCTTGGGAGGAAGTGCCGTTTGATGATAGTGTCAATGGTATTGAAGATCGAATATGGGCCTTAGAGCTCTGTAAACGAGGAAAGAAAATTGTTTACGAGCCAAATGCTCTTGTCTATCATGAGCACGGGTTAAATCAGACTTCAGATCCTGCTAGGGCTCTTAGAGTGTGTAAAGCTCTGGCTTCATTGCATAGAGATGATGTGGTGGAGTTTTCTAACGAGGTTTTAGGTGTCTAAGAAAATACGTTTAATTCGAGACTTATCATATCTTGATGAACTGAAGGTGGGGAGTGATTGTATTGTAATTAGCGACTCTCCATTAATTAGATCTCATTTAGAAAATATGGGCCATAAGGTTTTGGATACATCGCGATTTACTGGTTCCGGCTTTTGGTCTGACGTTATTTTTTTACGAGAAAAGATTTTAAATAATATTGATGTTTTGTCTTTTTTGAGAGAAACAAACTTACCTCTTTCCTTAGAGGCTTCGCTTAAGTTTCATCTACGATTTGCTTTGTCGGAGTTGAGTTATGAACTTAAGTTGGCAGATGTTCTGTGCCAAAAATTTGATTGTAAAAGTATTTATTTTGATGCCGGTTTTGTTACTGGAAGTATTAGAGAGAATTTCGGAAAAGATGTAACGGAAACAGAGCACTTTAAAAAAAGCCATAGATTAATGTCTTTCTTGCAGACCTGTCTCTTCAACGTATCTCTCTTATGGGGGAAGCTTTTTTTTAAACAAGGAATTTTAGTTGCTTCCTTAGGGTCTGGCTTATCTGGCATCATTAGTCGAATAAGTTCTTTTAGTGGGTATGATAAAACTATTTCTCTAATCGGCACTACGACCGGAAGTGGTTTAAAAAAGAAATTTGTGGGAAAAATTAAAAAAGGCTTTCATCGTTCTGGATGTCTTGAGTGGTTGGCTCTTCCTTCTGTTTATTCTTTTTTATCAAAACTAGATACGTCTAAGGTAAAGTTAAAGTACCTTGATCAGGCGGGGGGATTAAACCATGACTTTTTCCCTGTAAAAAATTATGGTTTAGATTTCATCTCTGAACGTAGTGTGACGCAATGGATTGAACATAGTGTTTGTAATTGGGCTGCTGGCCGACAAAGGGATATATATGTTGCTGAATGTGTGATAAAGAGTATTAGCCCTAAGTTAATTCTAGCTCAGCACTCACTCGATATGTCAGCTTGTTTAGCTCATGTGGCTAAGCAGTTTAGTGTTCCTACTGTGCTTATTTCTCATGGTTCCCATGTAATTAACTCTGATCCGATTGCAAATAAAGAATGGCTTGACCATTCTAAAACTATGTTTGATGGCCCCTTTGATTTAACTGCATTACAGACTCCAGCAGCTTGTAAGTTTTATGATGAAAGTAACTGTCAGGCTGGGGCATTTTTATCAGGCCCGTTAATTGTGTCGGGGAGTAGAGGAGAGAATAATGTAGCTAAGCGAAGAGAGTTGTTTGGCGATAATGCTAATAAGCTAATTCTCCTTCACGCTGGAACGCCTAAGCCTCCAAGTGCATTACGCCCCCTTATTTATGAAACTGTTGATGAATACTTAGAGAATATAAAAGGTTTCGTCGAGGCTGTTTGCCACAATCCACATGTTCATGCAGCAATACGTCTACGTCCTCAGTGGGGGATTACCCCAGAATTAATTGAAAAAGCTTTACCAAAGTCTGGATCTTGGGCTGTTTATGCATCTGGTGATTTTAATGATTACCTTGAGCAAAGTGATGCTTTAGTTAGTTATTCATCAACGACTTTAGAGCAGGCATTCTTTGCAAATAAACCTGTTATTTTGTGGAATTCAATGGTTCAGTACAATCACTTTTCTGCTGTAGCTATACGTGGTGAGGAGCAGTTAAAAGGGGTATGGTGGAGTAATAAAGATACGATTGAAAAAGATCTATTGGAAATATCTACTTGGGATTCTGATAATAGAATTTCTGGCTCAATTCAGTCTATTTATTGTGACTTTGATCGGCAAACTAGTGCGACTAGAACTGATTTATTAAATTCAATTATGGGTGCTTTAAGTGATTAATATTGTGGTTGTTGGTACAGGAATGTACACCATTGGTCGTCATACAGATGGTTTTGGGACGATTGTTCCAGCGTTAAATGAATGGGCTAAGAAACAGCAAGATGAAGTGACTATTCATTTGGTTGGCTCGAAAGGGAAAAATAATGATTCTATCCGTGAAAAAATAAACGGTTTTAAGGCGCTGAGTGGTAGTCAATTGCAGTTTTCTTTGTGGCCGGAAGATGGAGTCGTTGATGATGAAGCGTATAAACGGGCATTAAATGAAATTGATCAGCCATTTTGCTGTGTGGTTGCTGTACCAGATAATTTGCATTATGACGTTGCCTCTGAATCAGTATCTAAGCAAATTCCAACATTGGTTGTTAAGCCTTTGACGCCTACATATAAGGATTCTTTAGATTTAGTATCCTTATGTAAAAAGCATAATACCTATGGTTGTGTTGAGTTTCACAAAAGATTTGATGCCGCAAACTTAATGTTTCGTGATCATTTTAGAAAAGGGGGATTAGGTACTCCTTTATACTCAGTTGTAGAATACAGTCAAAGAGTGGTTATTCCTTCTAAAGTGTTTAGAGGGTGGGTAGAGACAACTAATATATTTCAATACCTTGGCGTTCACTATGTAGATATTATGCGTTTTGTTACAGGTGCGACTCCAACTCGAGTGTCTGCAATTGGTCAGAAAACTTTGTTAAAAAAGCAAGGGATTGATACCTATGATTCCATTCAGTGCAATATTGAATGGCGTTTACCTAATGCCACCGAGTCATTTATTCAGACGCTTCTAGTAAATTGGATTGACCCAGAAACCTCCCCTGCTATGTCTAATCAGCGCATTAAGATGATTGGGACTAACGGACGGTTTGAGTCAGATCAAACCGACAGAGGAATTTCAATTTACACTAACGAAAATAACTTCAGCACGCCAAACCCTTACTTTTGTACAACCTACGGTATTGAAGAGGGGAAAGTGGAGTGGAAAGGGTATGGTATAGATAGTATTACTACCTTTGCTGATGATTGCTATCGTTTGCGCAAAGGTGAAATAACTATGTCTGACTTAGAGCAATTGCGTCCTACATTTGAAGAAAGCTTGATTAGCTCATTAGTGGTCGAGGCATGTAATCTGAGTTTGCCTCAAAATGGTGCCTGGGTAGATATAGAAGAATTACGAGTTTAAGGAGAAGGGAAAATGAGTAATATCCATGCAATGATACCGGCCCGATATGGTAGCACTCGGCTGAAGCTAAAAAACCTTTGTTTGATTGGTGACAAGCCTATGATTGCTTACGCAATAGCTGCGGCCTCTGCAAGCAAGGTTTTTGATCGTGTATGTGTAAATTCAGATCATGAAATATTCCAAAAAATTGCTGATCGCTATGGGGTAGATTTTTATCATCGTTATACACCTCTCGGTTCTTCAGAAACCAAAAGTGATGATGTTGTAAAAGATTATTTTGATAAGCATCCTGATGCGGAAATTCTAGCTTGGGTTAATCCAACGTCTCCTTTTCAAACAGGTGATGAAGTCCGTGATGTCATAGATTATTTTGTCCGAGAAAATTTAGACTCTCTAATTACCGTTGAAGATAAGCAAGTGCATTGTGACTTTGCTGGTAGCCCTGTTAACTATTCAAAAGAGGGGCTTTTTGCTCAAACTCAAGATTTAGTTCCTGTAAATCCTTTTGTTTACTCTGTAATGGTGTGGCGTCGTGAGCCATTTTTAAAGGAATATAATGAGAAAGGTCATGCTTTTTTCTGTGGCCGGTTTGGCACCTTCCCTGTTAGTAAACTCACTGGGCTCATTATTAAAAACTCTTCCGACTTGATGATTGCTGACTATATGATGCGTTGCCAGAATGGAGAATCAGAAGGTTATGAATTGCAATACGATGAGATAGTTGAGGATGCAATCTAGTACTTTATTTGTTTGCTATGATGAGCTTGAAGAGTTGCCTAGAGATAGAGGTGATGTCTTAAGCTGGAGGCGCATTAGCAAAGAGGAAAGGGATACGAACATCGTGTCCCTAATGGATTTTATTGATGGTAATGGCGAGCAATGTAAGTCTGAGTTTATTGCTTTTTGTAACGACCTAAAGTCGAGTCTTGGTAAGTGCTTTCAACACTCTGAAAAAATGAGTGTTTTTTTAGGCGATGAACTTTGGAAAACCTCTAGATTTTCTGAGCTCTCTAATCATGTTAAATCGCGTAACTTTGATATTGTATTAAAGATTATCGCGATGAGGCTTTACGTAGAAAAATATAATTATAGTAGTGTAGTGTTTTTCGGTTTTCCAAAAGACTTAAATGCATCATTAGTTAGCTATTTTCCTAACTCTACTCTTGTTAAATCCATGCCTGGTAAAAGTCTTTTTGAAGCGGACTCTGGTTATGTTCGATTTATTAAGAGTTATATTTATCTTTTTATATTGTTGCTTAAAAGTATTGGACGTCTTCTTAAAGCTAATGATAGTGCTAAAGAGAAAGTATCCAAATCTGACATCATCTTTGTAGATTATCTATATGAGTTTGACCCTAGTGAAAGAAATTTTTATAAGTCTAGGTATTGGGGGGAACTTCCTCAGCAGTTATTGAAGCATAATAAAAGTGTTTCTTGGTTACATATTTTTGTGCCGCATAAAAATACTCCAAGCCTCTCTGAAGCTAAAACAATTGCGAAAGATTTAAATGCTAAAAATGAAAATCATTATGTTGTAGATGATCTCTTCTCATTGAAAGATATATTTCATATTGGTTTTTTTCATTTTGTTTTATGGCAACGCTCGCTTTTACAAAGAAAGAAGTTTTTAGCAAAATCTCCCCATCCGCTTTGGTCTTTATTGGAGTATGACTGGATACGCTCTTTTGAGTCGGTTGAATTTGTAAAAAATTCATTATTTAGAGCTGCATTTGAAAACTGCCTTCCAGATCAAATGAAAAGCACTTCAGTTGTTTACATCTGTGAAAATCAACCATGGGAATATTCTCTGTGCCGCTCCTCTTTAGTTCGAGGATGTGAAAATATCGTGGCATCACTTCAAGCCACTGTTAGGTTTTGGGATTTAAGATACCTACAGAATGTTCAAAAAAGTCATTTTATAAATGGGAGAGAATTGTTTGCCCCACACTATGTTGCTAGTAATAGTGCAAGCGTTTCTGAAAAAATGAGAATGACACCATCCGATATTATTCGGCAGGTAGAATCTTATCGTATGGGAAATGTAAGTTCGAGCGATAGGTCTGTTGAAAATGATGATAATGTAATCATAGTTGCTGGTGAGTACAGTAATAGCCATACCTTAACCCTATTAAATGCGATAAATAAAGTGGGTAGTGATGTCTTATCATCTTATAGTGTGTATTATCGCCCGCATCCTTCTAGTCGTTTAGTGATTCCATCGCATTTGTCTTGGCTAGAAAAAATTCCAGAGAACTATGATTTTAGAAGATCTGCATTGGTCGTGACCGATGCGAATACAAGTTTTTCTGCAGATTGCTGGCAGTTAGGGTTGAATGTAGCATGCTATGTGGAAGCGTCTCGTTTGAACATGTCGCCAATTTACGATAAAGAAGGGGTGGTTTTTTTTAATGACCCTCTTCTATTAGTTGATATTTTTAAAAGTGCTTTTCCTTTCTCTGGTCAGAATGTTCCAGAGGCCCTGTTTAATTCAAATGTTGGGTATAAAGGATGGTTTAAAGTTTTAGGGTTAGAGGAGAGTAGTGAATGTATTTGAGAGAGATCTTTAGTGGAAAGCGAGTTGTTGTTACAGGCCACACTGGGTTTAAGGGATCTTGGCTAAGTCTTTGGCTATCTGCTTTAGAGGCTAAAGTTTATGGTATTTCCGATATTGAATATGATGAACCATCAAACTTTTCTGTCAGCAAAGTTAAGAATATTTTAGAAGAAGATATTCGCTGTGATATTAGAGATCTTGACCCACTCAAATCCCATATTAATCGCATTCAACCCGATTTTGTCTTTCATTTAGCGGCACAACCTATTGTACGGCAGTCTTATGCAGACCCTCTCACAACATTTGCTACGAATGCAATTGGCTCAGTAAATGTTCTTGAAGCCATTCGCCAGCTGGATAATGTTGTGTGCGTCATGATTACGAGTGATAAAGTCTACGAAAACAAAGAGTGGATTTGGGGCTATAGAGAGAACGATCAGTTAGGCGGTCTTGACCCTTACAGTGCGTCAAAATCTATGGCTGAAATAGGCATTCGCTCTTTCTATAAAAGCTTTTTGGCGGATAAAGAAGGTATAAAAGTTGCTGTAGGTCGTGCGGGTAATGTGATTGGCGGTGGCGATTGGGCTGCAGACCGAATTGTTCCAGATACAATGAGAGCATGGGCCAGAGGTGATAAGGTGACGTTAAGAAATCCTCATTCAACACGTCCATGGCAACATGTGTTAGAACCATTAGGTGGTTATTTGGTTTTGGCAAGACATCTGGCTTTGTCTGAATCCAGTACAGAGTTAGAAGCGTTTAACTTTGGGCCAAATCCTGAACAAAATGCTACAGTGGGAGAATTAGTAGACTTAATGGGCCTTCGTTGGAATGGCGGTGTTAGTGTTGATGAGAATGCACCAAAACAAAAAGAAGCGGGCTTGCTTCGATTAAATTGTGATAAATCCCAGTCCATGTTGGGATGGCATGCAGTGTTAAGTTTGGAAGAATGTTCTGATATGACTGTTGGTTGGTATAAGTCTTTCTATGAAAAACAGGTAGAAATGATACAGTTAACCTTTGAACAAATTAAAGCATACGAAGAAAAGCTGGTATCTGTTGTCAGTAAATAAAGGAGATGTCATGGAAAGTGCTCAACAATATGAGCGTTTGACGCCATTAAAAGTTATTGCTGTTCCTGGTGGAGATGTGAAACATGCTCTTAAGGCGAGTGAAACTGATTTTTGTGGTTTTGGTGAGGCCTATTTTTCTTCAGTTACATCTGGCACCATAAAAGGGTGGAAACTGCACACTCAAATGACTTGTAATCTTATTGTCCCGATTGGTCTAGTAAAGTTTGTTGTGGGCTTACCTGAGACGGGCTTTGAAGAATATGTCATTGGTGAAGGAGCTCACGGACGGTTGACTATTCCTTCAGGGCTTTGGTTCGCATTCCAAGGTGTAGCAGAAAAAGATAGTCTAGTGCTTAATATATCTGACATCGTTCATGAGCCCAGCGAATCTAAAAAGTGTGATCTCGATTCTTTTGATTATAAGTGGGAGTGTTAAGTTGAAAACAATTATATTAGCTGGTGGCTTTGGTACTAGGCTTGCTGAATATACAGATCTGGTTCCAAAACCTATGGTAGAGGTAGGTGGGCAGCCTATGCTTATGCATATTATGGGACGCTATGCAAAGTATGGCTATAAAGATTTTGTTCTCGCTTTAGGGTATAAGGCTGATTTCGTAAAAAATTATTTTGCCAATATTGCTTTTCGAATGTCTGATTTTCGTATCAACATGGCAACAGGTGAATATGAACAATTAGGTGGCACAAAGCATGATTGGAACGTGTCATTAATTGATACTGGCTTAAACTCCATGACTGGAGGAAGAATCAGGCGCTTGAAAAACTACATTAATGGTGAAAGGTTTATGGTCACATATGGTGATGGCCTTTCAGATATTAATATTGAAGAGCTTGTTCGGTTTCATGAGTCACATGGGAAAATGGTTACTATTACAGCCGTTAGACCAACAGCTCGATTTGGTGAGCTAGTTCTGTCTGATAATGGTTCGGTAGAGCATTTTAAAGAAAAACCCCAGGTCGATCAGGGGTGGATTAATGGTGGCTTTATGGTGATTGAACCGGAGTTTTTCGACTTAATAGAAGGCGATGCTACAGTTTTGGAAAAGAGCCCTCTAGAAACAGCTGCTGCTCAGGGACAATTAATGAGTTATCAGCATGAAGGGTTTTGGCAATGTATGGATACTAAACGCGATAGAGACTATTTAAATGGACTATGGGAAAATGGCACAGCGCCTTGGGTTTGATCGTATTTTAGTCAAAGTCGAGTTTTGTATTTAGGTTAAAAGCTAGCTGCTAGAGGGTATAAATGATAGATCGTTATCTCGTATTGGGTGGCGCCGGATTTATTGGGAAACGAATTGTTTCTGAATTGTGCGCTTTGGGTAAAGATGTAACATCTGTATCACTCCACCTTCCTGAAAAAAGGGATATGGTCAAAGAAGCCTATTATTTATCTTTAGACTTAACGGTTGAAGAAGACGTTATTACCCTTTTTTCAAACTCATATCAATATGTTATTAATGCTATGGGCTATGTTAACCATTCTAAGTTCAAAAAGGGTGGTTTTCAGGTCGTTTCCGCTCATCTTCTTTCTACCATAAATCAGTTGCGATATATAGACACAGGGGCGTTAAAAAAGTACTTATATATAGGGTCAGCTGATGAATATCCCCAAAGCCTCACTCCTCTCAATGAAGAAATGAGAGAAAATGCAATTTCTCCTTATTCTTTTTCTAAGTCATCTGTTACACATTTTTTACAAATGTTATATCGCTCTGAGTCAATTCCGACGAGTGTCATTCGTGTATTTCTGGCCTATGGTCCAGGACAGAACTCTGAGCGTTTTATTCCTCAAATTATTGAGTCATCATTGCAAGGTAAGTTGATAGAAACTTCATATGGCGAGCAGGTAAGGGACTTTTGTTATATTGATGATTTGGTTAGTGGAGTCTTAACTGCATTGCATTCCCCATTAGCTTTGGGAGAAGTCTTTAATTTGGCTTCTGGTCGTGGTGTCCAAATAAAGGAAGTTGTATCAAACTTAGTTGGCCATTTAGGTGGAGAGGTTCAATTTGGCGCTCGGCCTTATCGTGATGGTGAGTCAATGTACCAAGTCGCTGATGTGGAAAAAGCAAAAGCAATTCTTGGTTGGGAGCCTAGTATGGGCTTAGATGAGGGGCTTCAATTAACAATTGATTGGTACAAAAAAAATGTATTTAGAAGATAGTGAACGGCCGCTCATTTCAGTTCTAATGAATTGTTATAACGGCGAAAAATATCTGAGGGAGGCCTTGGATAGTATTGTTGCACAGACTTACGACAATTGGGAGCTTATATTCTGGGATAACCAATCATCCGACAACTCTAAAAGTATACTTGAAGAGTATCTTCCCGATTCTCGAATAAAATATTTTTATGCCCCCACCCATACTAATCTAGGAGGGGGAAGAGCCGCAGCATGGTCATATATAAAAGGCAAATACCTTGGTGTCTTAGATGTAGATGATCTTTGGGAACCTTCCAAATTAGAAGAACAGGTTTCTATTATGGAGAGTGATCCAGAGATAGGTGTCTGTATATCGAATACAAAGTTTTTTAGTGAAAAACATTCAGAAGTCTTATATGATTCTGCACCTCCAGTAGAACTGGGTGTTGGAGAGCTAATCCGAAAATACTATATTTCATTAGAATCTGTACTCTTGTCCATGGATCATGCGAAAAACCTAGACGAAGGCTTTTCAAATGATTTTAGTCATATTGCTGATTTTGATCTCATTGTGCGGATTGCAAGTAGTTCTAAGATTCATTATGTGCCTAAGGTTTTGTCTGCATGGCGAGTTCACGAAAGTAGTGGAACATGGACTGATAGTCAGCAATTTAATTTTGAATTTATAAAATGGGTAAGCAAATATAAAAATAGTACCTTGTTCTATAGATACAGTAATGAACTTGCTCATATTCAAAGTAGAGCACTCTTAAGAAGTATCTCAGTTAGTTTTGCTAAACTAAAATTTAAAGAGATCTTTACTCATTTATCTAATGAGAGCTTCCTTATTAAGCTAAGAACCTTCTTGATTCTGATTTTTTATATTCCTTTTTCCAATGTATTTTTTTGGATAAGAAAAAAACGTTTTCAAAGGAAGTGGTGGTGATGCGTAATATAATTAAATTTATTATTCTCTTTTATTTTTATCTTCTATATAGTTTAAAAGAACTCTTGGGGAAAGAAAGAAAAGAACCTATCGTTAGAGTTCTCATATTGCATTATGTAAGTGAGAATGAGTTGGGAAAATTAGCCAACCTTGTTGATAAACTTTCTAAAGATTGGGATTTTATAAGTGGAGAAGAGTTTTCTTTGTTTAAAGAGGGTAAAATCTCTTTAAAGAGAAAAAGCTTGTTAATTACTTTTGATGATGGCTTTTTATCTAGTAAATTTGCCTCCGATAATGTTCTAGCGCCAAGAAATATAAAAAGTATATTTTTTATTTCCCCCGGCTTTATAGACACCTTTGGTAATGATCAGAAAACGTATCAGTTCTTATCAAAAAACTTGCGTTTAAATAATATCGACGCTTCCAATATCCCCAATCACTTTAAACCTATGAGCTGGGATGATGTGAGGTCATTATATAAAAATGGTAATATTGTCGGTTCTCATACATTGTACCATGACAAAGTATCATTAAGCTTCCAACAGGGAGAGTTAGTAAGGGACTTATTGGAGTCTAAAATAAGACTGGAAAAAGAGCTCGGTGGCTCATTAGTATCAGAGTTTGCATTCCCTTTTGGTAACATTGAAAGTATTTGCTTTGACTCATATAAGCAAAGTGAAGAAGTATACCTCAATGTTTATTCAGGCTTTAGAGGCGAGAATTACATAGGCGAAACTGGAATTGTTAAAAGGGATGCTATTGATTTATCTGCGCCTTCTTTTTATACAAAAGCTTATTTGCTTGGAGCAAGTGATGTTTTTTATAAGGGGATATTAAGAGGTTTCTTGAAAGTATGAACTTGACAGTGTCGTTAAATAAAGTTCATCAAAATTTTATCTTATTTTGGACCGTTATTTTTGCTGGACGGTTTTTTTTTCATGTTGCTATCTCTTCTCTGGGGTTGTCTTTTCTTTTTTTTAAACTGACTACTTTTTTTTCCTTGCTTTTTTTGGCGATTTTAGGCTTCCAACTTTTTTTGAGTAAGTGGAAACTTTTATTTCTCTTGGATAAAGTGTTGATCTGTGGCGGGATGATTTTTGTTTTATTTGGTGTCCTTACTTTTGATTACATTTTTCTTCAAATGGCTTTTTTGATCTTCTTTTCCCAGTATTTTTTATGCTTTCTTTTTAAAGGCGATTACTATCGAATTAGAGTTTTTTATGTTTTTCTGGCAGTCTTAGTTTCTTTTGAAATTATAATGCAATTCTTTTTGTTTAATAATCATCTATTTGGTTTTGATGGATGGTATTTAGATGCGGATGATTATGTCGCTTATAGGTCTTTATTTACTGATTTAAATGAGGTCTTTTCTGATAGTAGACCAGCGGGTGGGATTTTAAGAGTTGATGGAGTGTTTGGTTATAACCATACTACAGGTGCATATTTGGCTGTTGCGGCAGCTTTTATTTTTGAATATGTGAAAAAGAATAAAATAAACTTATTTCCTTTTTTTATTTGTGTTCTTGGTGTTTTTGCATCTACATCTACTACAGCAATAATCGCTCTTTTTGCTTCTATGTTTATATCAATTATATGGGATTCAAAAATAAAATTTTATGCTAGAGTTAGTATGTTTGTATTTTTCATCTTAATAGTTTTAGGTTTTCTTTTCTCTCACCTTGGAGACTATATTTTAAATAGGCTTATTGGAAACCTAGCATCTTCATCCTATGTTTATGCTTTTATACCCTCTTTCTCTGGAGAAGGAGATATGCTGCGTTACTTTATAGGATTCAATAGATCTCATAGTTATATAGCGGAGTCTGATATTATGGCAATAATTGCTAATTATGGTATTTTATTTGTTCTGCTTTTTTTTACTCGTTTTGCTATAGTGTATATAGATGTTTTTAAAGCACAAAAGACAGGATTGGATCTAACTTTCTATAGTGCCTCTGCGACGGCCGTTATGAGTGGCATGATATGTCTATTGCACACCTCTGCAACATTAACTTGGCAAGTCGGTAGCGTAGTATTTCTTTTCTTAGGTGTTTTAATAAAACGATATTATTTAGTTAGAAATGTTAATTTGTAGTTTTAATTTATAAAATGAGAGTGTAAATGAGACTTTTTTTGAAGCCAGTATTTTCTTTTTCGAGTCTTTTATGTAAGCCTGATAATATTTCTGATTTACACAAAAATTGGGCTCTAGATAATGAGCGCTTACTTTGGTTCTCTCGTTCCTCATGTTCTTTTCTTCGGGTCGCTTTATGGCGCTATCATAGTACTGGTGTAAAACCACGTTTTTGGTTCCCAAGCTATATATGCAGTGATGCTTTAGTGCCGTTAAAACTGTTTGGTTGTGACATAGAATTTTATGAAATAGGAAAAGAATTAAATTACAAAGGGGTTAGCAAGCAGCTTAAAAAGGCGGAAAGCGGAAAGGATATTATTGTATATGTTCACTACTTTGGTGCCTCTGATGCTCCAGGGATTGCTGATATTGCTGAGTTCTCAAAAAGAAACTCTTTGTGGCTGATAGAGGATGCTGCTCATAATTATGTAAAAAATGGAGGAATAGGCCTCTATGGGAATTTTGTTCTTTATAGTGTATATAAGAGGTCTCCGATTCCAGATGGCGCGGCTTTAGTTATACGTGATCCTGATATATTAAAAATTGGGAATAGAGAAGAAGTCTTTTACTGTGATGATCCCTTTTTAGCTGGTGAGCAGCTTAGGCAAGATCTAATTAAGTTGGGAGAACGTGTGGAGCTACCCTCAGGTTTCTTAAAGAATACCTTTTGGCTAGTAAGAGAAATAATTCGTAAAACTTTAGGTTCAATTAGTTATAAATATCAAAATCAAGTGTTAACGGAGTGGCCTATTAGAAAAAACGAGGCTTTCTTTCCAAATCCAAGTATTTCGACGCTATCTAAGTTTTTGTTACCCAGATTAACTATAAAGATAGCAGGTAATGGACTTAAACATAACTATACCTCTTTAGCTTGGGATAAGCTCATGGAGGTTGTTTCTTATAAACATAATCTGTCTATTAAACGCTTTAAACTTGAAAGTGATTATTTGGCTGCTTATGAAATATACGATAACTGTGGTGTAAATAAATCAATGGAAGTAGCTGAGTATTTAGCCGCTCACCATATCCCTGTTTTGAGATGGCCTAATCTACCATCAGATGTTTTATCTAGTGAATCGAGTGCATTTGATAGATATTCAACATTGATTATGCTGCCAATCAACTCATCAATCGGCATAAATGGAATTTTCACCGTAACAAGTAAAATAGATAATAGCAAAAAACAACTTCCAGAACTATGGTGTGAAACGGTTGAAGAAGAAAGAAGTTGGAGACATCAGTCTCTTCAAGTACCTCTTGTTCAGACTTATGCTTATGCTTCAGCTAGAGCTAAACAATCGTTAGATAAGCTGAAGGTTTTTTCTGCTCTTGGTAAGCAGTCTAATGAGGTTTTTCTTCATGCTTTTTACCGGCAAAAGAAGATATTATTTATTAGTGTAAATATTGCCAGTTTTGGCCCTGTATTAAGCGAAAGGTCTGAACAGTTTAATATTGGTTTGCTGGAGTTATTTGGTGTTACTTCTGGAAATTGGCTAAAAGGAATGGGGTTGATTGTATCTCCTCGGTTTGACTCGACCTCTCAAAATATGTACACCATGTGGAAATCTGGTTTTAGATTAATTTCTAAAAATCACTGGATATCATCACAATTGAACTTAGAAAGAAGCGAAGATACTTTACGTGGAGCACTTAATAAGAAGTGGAGGAATCAGCTTGTCAAAGCAGAGAAGGCTGGTCTGAGAATTGAAGTATCAATCTTACCAGAAGATATGTTAGAAATTCATCTTTTAAGTGCTGAGTATTTGTCTTCAATTGGTGTCGATGGTGTTGCAAGTGAGCTTGCAGAGAATATAGCAGAAGAGGCTGGGCATAGAGATTCGGATGTAGTATTACGTACACTGAAAGCATATGAGGGAGACGAAATTGTTGGAGGTGTTGTCATTTCAGAAGGCTGTAATGAAGCCACTTATTTATTTGGCTGGAGTTCTGATAAGGGCAGAGGATATTATGTTACTCAACTTCTTTTATGGCAGGGGATTTTGGCAGCAAAATCAAGCGGTATAGTCTGTTTTGATTTAGGAGGTATCGATAGAGTGGGTTCTCCAGGAGTTGCAAAATTTAAAGAAGGGGTAAATGGTAGGGAATATACTTCGGTAGGTACGTATATTTATGTTCCAAGATTAATAAGACTATTTTGGCCTTTCTGATCCATTTTATAGTATGGTAAGGTGGTAAGTACTTTGACTCATTCGGCGTGTGTAGAAAAAAAAATCTGTTGGGTATCGGTTGTTGGGCACGATCCCTCAGTAGGAGGGGGGGTTGCTACTGCAGTTCAAACGTTAAAAGAAAGTGATATCTTTACTGGCATTGCGGATTATTATTCATTATCTGGACTTTCAGTTTTTAAACAAATATTACTTTTTTTACGGCTAGTTTATATATGCCGTTATAGGTATTTTGTAGTCCACTCATTCTTCTCTCCATTTTCATTGATGTTATTATTGATTCCGTTTAAAGCTAGGGTTGTTATCTTTCCTCATGGCGAATTAAAAAAAGAAGCACTTGAAATATCTAGAAAAAAGAAAGTTTTTGCTTACTCTACCGTTCGAGTGCTTTCTTTTTTAATTAAACTTACCAAGAAAGTTTCTGTTATCTCTTCAGGAAAGGAAGAAAATAATTTTCTTTCCGATATTGTTTCCATAAATTTGACTGCTGTTTTACCGGATCTCGTTTCTAATAAAACATTATTTACTTTCCCGCGGGCCATTTCCTCTAATGAAAAAATAAACTTAATTTTTATTGCTAGAATGGTTCCTAACAAAGGTATTTCTTTCTTTTTAAAGCTTTTTCTTGAAGATATTCTTAATGAAAAGCCATCTAGCTTTTCTGAAAAAATTAATAGTATTAATATATACTATTTTCGAGAAGATGAAGCTGAATACCAAATGGTTTTAGATGGGAAAGAAAAAATAGAAAATAAAGCTGGTATTAGAGTAAATCTATATGAAAATCTTTCTCGTGATAATATTAAAAGTAGGCTTCAGCAGATTGAAAATAAAATGGCTTTTTTAAGTTCTCAATTTGAATCGTTTAGTTATGCTTTATTAGAAAGTCTAGGTTTTGAATATTGTCCCTATGTTTGGTTTGAAAATGAGTTAGTGCAAGAACTTGAGTTGGAAGGACTATGTATTAAAGGCAGTTATGGTGTTTTACCTGATTCTGAAAATTTGGACGGATGGTTAATGCCAACAGATTTTAATCAGGTTAAGGCGTTTTTATTAAGAAAGAACCTTTCTACTACAATACTATATAAGTCTGAGTTGAGGAAAATGCTAGGAGATGTTTTTTTCAATTAGTCTCCCCTAAAATATTTGATTGATACAAGTAAAGTGACATTAAAAGAAATCCAACCTTCGAGTTTAAAGTATGTGGTTCTTAGATCTCAACAATAATCGACACACTTGGTATAGATAAGAGAGTCAGTTGCCTATAGGCTTCGAGTTCTCACACAATCCACCAAGGTCGTCCAAAAATGAACAACCAATATAAGCAACTGACACTAAAAGAACGATACCAGATTGAAGGCCTAAAGGAACTAGGATTTTCAGCAAGAACCATCGCAAACAAGCTTAAGAGAAGCAATAAAACGATTGCTCGTGAACTGAGACGATGTCTCGATAACAAGTATTCTGCTGAGGTAGCTCACACACATGCAACCACGACCAGAACACTGGCCCGTAAGTTTACCCAAA
>NZ_CP025572.1:768571-833073 GCF_018336975.1 Marinomonas sp. CT5
TTTTGCCTTTTTGAGTTTTGCCAATTCCTGGGTTCAAACTATTGGTAGGATCATTTTTCTTGTAAAACGCTTTTAGTGCTTCTTTAGCCTTATACAGCTGACCAACATTATGTTCTGCTGGGTATTCAGCTCCTTTTTCATCAAAAAAAGCCAGTAGTTGATTTTTAACCTTATTTTCGTCAACACCAGATTTGAGAATGTAGTCTTGGTGCATTACGTGACACATAAAGTGCCCATTATACAATTTCGCTTCCATTAGCTTATCTAGTTCAGGGGGAAGTGTCTCAAACCATTCTTTTTCGTTGCGACGTAAGGCAATATCAAGTGCCATTATCGGGCCGAATTGTGGGTTCAGAGTGTGATATCGTTTTGCCGCTCCCCCCGCGACAAATCTATTTAGAAAGGCCTTTTTTCCTTCTTCCGCACTGCACTCTAAATAGTTGCCTTCATTAGATTCAAAAAAACGCTTTAAATACTCTTTAGCTTCATCAACACCCTCATCAGACATATGCAACATCAAGTGGTGTTCGAATTGATCACGGTATTGTCGTAAACGTAAAGGTAAATGGTTAGGGAATAAATAGGAGGTCCATTGCAGAATCTTGTCTGAGATATTTTTGGGTAAAAAAGAATATTTGTCACAGGTTCTGTCAATGCTATTTTTGATTGAGAATAACTTAGGCATTTTATCGCTACCCAGTTTCTCTATTACTAAAAAAGAGTCTTTGCCATATTTTTCACAGACATCAAAGTAGTCTCGATGCATGTATTCGCCAGATATGGGGAGGTTTTTAAAATGACTCAGAATATCATGTCGTATTTTTGTTAATGTATCGGTGTGATTGGCTCCAATATAGAAGACTTGTTCTTTTTTAGTCTTGGGAAATGTGTCTAAACGAACGGCAAAAACAATGAGCTTTCCAGCGCACCCTGAGGCCTCGTACAACAGCCTATTATCATTATTAAAACGAGAAGGAGTGTTGGCTTTGATGTCTCGTACTCGCTGCTGATATTCGTTGTTACTGGCTGCTCGCTGTGGGTATTCGATATCACTTTCTTTATAAGTCGTGTTTTCTAGAGAATGTAAGATTGTTTCGGGGTCTTTACCTAGATTAATACCGAGATGATTGACAAGCGTTAACTTATGATTTTCATCTATGCGTGCATATAGAGCCATTTCTGTGTAAGCGGGTCCACGTTGGAGTAAAGCGCCTCCTGAGTTGTTGCACACGCCTCCTATAATCGAAGCTCCAATACAGGATGAGCCAATGACCGAGTGTGGTTCTCGGTCATAAATATTGAGCGCTTTTTCTAGTTCATAAAGACGGCTACCTGGAAAGGAGATGACTTGTTTTCCTTTATCGAGTATTTGTATGTTCTTTATTTTGACTGTGCTAATTATGACGAGATCCCGATCATACTCTCCATAAGGAGTGGAGCCTCCAGTTAACCCTGTATTCGCGGCTTGAATAATCATAATGACATCAGCATCAACACAAGTACTGGCTACTTGCCATAATTGAATGAGTGAGTCGGGGAGAATAACAGCCAAGGCTTTTCCTTCTCCAAAACGAAACCCTTTGTAGTAGCTGGCTGCTTTTTTTTCATGTGTAATAAGGTTTTTCTTTTGAACGATTTCTTCTATTTTTTTTAAGAAACTCTTTGCGTCTAGGCTGCTTTCTCTCATTGGATTACTCGTTATTGCGGATCAGGATAGTAAATCGGTAGCATTTCCTAGAAAATGCTACCGATGATGATTTATTTACTTTTTGCTTCTTTAATCGCTGCAAAGAATTGATCAAGTAAATCTTGTCCTAGTTCTTTTGCTTGACCGTCAATAACCGTTTTTGCTGAAGCTTTCATCTTATCCATTTCTTCAGGTGAAATGCTGTTCACTTCCATTTTGGTTTTTAAGAAAGCCAGAGATTTTTCAGCTTGTTGTCTGCTATCTTTTCTTTCCGCTTCTCGGGAGACAATGGCGGCTTTTTTAATGATGGTTTTTTCATCATCGCTAAGCTTATCCCAGAAAGGTTTACTGATTAACATAACCCATGGACTATAGACGTGGTGTGTTTGGCTAAGGTACTTCTGAACTTCATAGAATTTACTGGATTGAATCGTGCTATATGGGTTCTCTTGCCCATCTACCGCTCCAGTTTCTAACGCAGTAAAGAGTTCTGAAAAGGCCATAGGGACAGCGTTAGCGCCCATTTGGTTGAAGAGCTCTAAGTACATAGGGTTTTGCATAACCCTAAGTTTTACTCCTTTTAGGTCGTCCATTGTTTTGATAGGGCGTTTTGAGTTGGTTAAATCACGAAACCCATTTTCCCAGTAAACAAGACCGACTACTCCATGCTCCTCTAACCCATCAAGCATACCTTGTCCAAATTTTCCATCTAGAACTTTGTCTGCTTCTGGACCATCTTTAAACATGAAGGGTAAATCCCAAATCGCGAAACTTTTATCTATGCCAATTAATGATGACGTCGAGGTGATCATCATTTCTTGCGCTCCACCAATGAGCGCATTTTGCATTTGAATTTCATTTCCCAGCAAGGCATTTGCAAAAGATTTTACTTTGAATTTTCCATCAGAAAGGCGTTTAACTTCCTGTGTAAATGTTTGCACGGCTCTACCTTGCTTACTATCTTGATTTAATCCATAACCAAATCGAATTATTCGAGAGTTCACATCCTGCGCGCTGGCACTAATAGAACCAATAGTAAGACTGGTTCCTATCGCTATTGCTAAAATAGATTTAAATGCTTTATTTGATATTGTTATTTTTTTCATTTTATTTTCCTTTTTTAGGTTTAATAGAGCAGTTTTGCTGGTACGGTTATAATTTCTGGAAAGACGACAAATAGAACGATTATTGCCATGTAAGCCAATAGAAAAGGCAATATTCCTCTTGTGATTTTTTCTAATGGTTCTCTAGCGACACTCGAAACAACACTTAGAACGGTGCCAACCGGTGGGGTAATTAATCCAACACAGCCAACCATAATAAACATAACGCCAAAATAAATAGGATCTATCCCCGCCTTAATAATTAAAGGGATGGTGACAGGGGCTAATATTAATATGGTTGGTGTTAAATCCATGACCATGCCAATCAGTAACATGACGATCACGATGGTTGCCATTAATATTCTCGGACTGTCCATAACAGGCGCTAAGATATTAATTAATTCTGCTGGTAGATCTGCTAATGTCACCATATAAGAAGAAACAATAGCGGCGGCACACAGAAACATAACAATACTTGTTGTATAGGCTGCTTGAATGAAAAGAGGGATTAGGTCGGGGATTTTTAATTCTCGATACACCAGAAGGCTAATTATCATCGCGTATCCAGCAGCAATCACAGCCGCTTCGGTTGGCGTGAAAAGCCCTCCCCGTAACCCACCGATGATAATGACCGGCATAAGTAATGCAAAAAATCCATCTTTTGCAACGCTTAACCTGGCTTTTATACTTTGGCGTGGTTGAGGTTCCACATCAACGGTTTTCATACTCCATTTCCAAGCTAAGACCAAGCCTAGCCCCATTATGATTCCAGGCACAATGCCTGCCATAAAGAGCTTGCTGATGGATAGATTTGCTGTCACACCAAAAATGATAAATGGCATGCTAGGAGGTATGATTGGAGCAATAATGCCTCCTGCGGCAATGAGTCCTGCTGAGCGACCAATTGGATAACCATTGTTGCGCATCATAGGAAGAAGCAGGGTTGCTAGTGCTGCTGTATCTGCAATCGCTGAACCCGATAAGCTCGCCAGTATGACGGCTGCAATGATCGCCACATACCCCAAGCCCCCGCGTCTATGGCCTACGCAACTAATTGCAAGGTTTATGATGCGTTTGGATATTCCCCCTGCATTCATGACTTCCCCTGCAAGGATGAAAAATGGCACTGCCATTAAAGGAAAGCTATCTGCACCGTTGATAAGATTCTGTGCTATTAATTGAGCATCAAAGAAATCAAGATGCCACATTAATGTCACGCCAGTTAAGATCAAGGCAAATGCGATTGGCATACCTAAAAACATAAAGCCAGCTAAACTTAATAGAAAAATTCCTAATGCCATTAGTTATTCTCCTTGAGTTGCTCTGGTGATGTTTTTGTATTACCTGGAATGTGTGAATGTTCACTTTTTAAAATGACTAATATAATGTTTCTAATAATATAAAAGCCCATACCGATGGAAGCGAAGAGTCCAGTAGAATACATAAAGGCTAAAGGGTATTTCATGACGGTTGAATTTATATTCCAACCGATATTGTATTGTTTCCAGCTTCCTTCTAAAAATAAATATAAGGCATATAACATAAAGGAATGACTGATTATGACGCATATCAATCGTAATTTTTTAGGCAGTTTTCTTTGAATAAGATCAAATCCAATATGGGAGTTTCGCCCAATAGCAAGCGTAGCCCCCATGAAGATTAACCATACAAATAAAAGTCTTGATAACTCTTCCGAAGCCGCAATGCCTGAGCCAAAAAAATATCGTAAAACAACATTTATAAATACAGCCGAGAACATTACAGCCAAAGTTAAAGCCATCATATATTCAATGAATCGTTCAAATTTATTGATTATATTTTTCATTTTTTCACCGTTATTATTTTAATTACGTGAGAGTAAATATTCTAATGTGAGTGTCTAGGTGGATTGTCTTTGGATATTACTTTTAAATGTAAGGTGGCCGGTTCTAAGCAGCCTCCCGTTGAAAGTTGTCCAACAAGCTGACGATACAGTTCTTGCCAAGGCGTTTGAGAGGTTGGAATGTTTGGTGTCCATTCCTCACGACGTTTGGTCATTTCTTCATCATCAATTAAAAGATTGATTGAACGATCATTTAGGTTGATTAGAAGTTTGTCATTGGTACAAAGTAGGGCAATACCACCACCGACAGCGGCTTCAGGAGACATATTTAGAATGGATGGGCTTGCAGAAGTACCACTTTGGCGACCATCACCAAGACACGGCAATGATGACACTCCTTGTTGCATTAATTTAGAGGGTGGGTCCATATTGACGACTTCAGCGCTACCTGGATATCCAACAGTACCAGCCCCACGAATCACCAAAATACATTTTTCATCTATGTTGAGCTCTGGATCTTCTATTCTAGCGTGGTAATCCTCCGGCCCCTCAAATACGATGGCACGGGCTTCAAATGAGTTTTCTGCACCTGGCTCAGATAAATAAGTTTTTTTGAATGCGTCACCCACCACAGACATTTTCATTATGGCGCTATCAAAAAAGTTACCACTTAGAATGATAAAACCAGCTCGATGTTTGAGTGGTGCTGCGCATTCATAAATAACATCGGCATTATGAGTCGGACTAGCGGTAGCAATTTCCCCGATGGTTTTGCCGCTAACGGTTTCACATTGTTCATGGAGATAGCCTGACTTTTGAAGCTCATGAAGCACAGCAGGTACTCCGCCTGCACGATGAAACCCTTCACCTAGATGTTTACCCGCAGGCATACAATTCACGATTAGTGGCACATTTTCACCGACTTCCTGCCAGTCATTGAGCGATAAATCGATGCCCATATGACGTGCAATGGCGATTAGATGAGGAGGGCAGTTTGTTGATGCACCAAGTGCGGAAGCAACCACGATGGCATTATGAAATGACTCTTTTGTCATTATCTGTGAAGGGCGAATATCGTCGAGAACTAACTCACAGATACGTTTGCCTGTCGCATATGCCATTTGTCCGCGCTCTCTATAAGGGGCTGGGATACTGGCGCAACCTGGTAAAGACATACCTAAGGCTTCGGCTAAAGCATTCATGGATAATGCTGTCCCCATGGTATTGCAATGACCGATGGATGGGGAGGCCGCGGTGGTCATCTCCATAAAGCCTTCGTAGTCAATCTTACCGGTTGCCAATAATTTACGAGAGCTCCAGATCACGGTGCCTGAACCGATTAGCTCACCTTTATGATGTCCATCCAACATCGGACCGCCAGATAACACAATGGCTGGTAAGTCAGTTGTGGCGGCTGCCATGAGGCAGGCGGGAGTTGTTTTGTCGCAGCCTGTGGTGAGTACGACACCGTCTAAAGGGTAGCCATGAAGTATTTCGACTAAGCCTAAATACGCTAAATTACGATCCAGAGCGGCGGTAGGTCGACGGCTTTGCTCAGCAATGGGGTGGACTGGAAATTCCATTGGTATACCGCCCGCATCACGGATACCTTCTTTAATACGTTGTGCTAATTGGACGTGATGACGATTACAAGGCGTTAAGTCACTTCCTGTCTGCGCTATACCTATAATAGGGCGACCTGATTGAAGCTCTTCACGAGTCAGTCCTTGGTTCATGTAGCGCTCTACATACAATGCAGTCATATCGGCATGGCTTGGGTCATCAAACCATTGCTGGCTACGTAAGCGAAACTTATTATTATTTTGCATTTGAGTATCTCTGTATTTTTTAATTATGCGGCGCTATTCTCATCACCAAATCTTCATCTATGGTGCATCTTGTTATTCACTGACAACGTTATTTTTAGCTTTTAATAAACCGCGGTGAGTCAAATTATTGATCAGCGAGTTGATTCCAAACTCCCATGGCTTTGCATTGCTACTGTATGTGACTGTGTTATGTAGCGTGCCAAGTTTTGGGCTGTTAATAATAACGGTGTCACCTAGCTTATGCGTAAAGCCTGCGCCAGTATGATCACGGTCTTGAGTTGGTGAGAAGAGCGTTCCTAGAAATAACAGAAAGCCATCTGGATACTGGTGGTTTTCGTTAATCGTTTGGTTAACAAGGTCTAAGGGACTACGACTGATTTTTATCATAGAAGACAGCCCTTCTAAGGTGTAACCGTCGGTGCCTTTTACTTGCAGAGTGACTTCACAAGTATGTATATCTTCTAAGGTGAAGTTCTCGTCAAATAATCGAATAAAAGGACCAATGGCACAAGAGGCGTTGTTGTCTTTTGCTTTGCTAAGTAGCAGGGCACTACGTCCTTCGAAATCACGTAAATTAACATCGTTGCCTAAGGTTGCACCTTGAATTTTCCCTTTGCTGTTTACCGCTAAAACGATTTCAGGTTCAGGGTTATTCCATTCAGATTTAGGGTGAATACCAATGGATTTTCCGCTTCCGATAGCCGATAAAACAGGGGCCTTTGTGAAAATCTCAGCATCTGGACCAATACCCACTTCTAGATATTGTGACCACATCCCTTTCTCGATTAACAGTTCTTTTAACTGAATGGCTTTTTCTGAGCCTGGCTCAACAGAGCTTAGGTTATCGCCAATCACACCTTCTACTAAGGTTCGGATCGCTTCAGCCTTTGAAGGGTTTCCTCCTGCTTGTTCTTCAATGACTCGTTCAATCATGCTTGAAGCAAATGTGACTCCTGCCGCTTTAATAACTTGAAGATCGGCTGGGGCAAGTAAATAGGCCTGATCTGTGTTGGCTGAATCATGGGTATTGTCCAGTAGATCCTCTAGGCTGCATAGGAATTTTCCTTTGACAGCGTTAAGTTGTTCTACAGGGTGATCGTTTTCTAGGAATTCGCTTAGGGTGGCAAAGTGTGTAGATATATCAAAAACACTGTTTTCACGAATGACAACAAGTGAGGGTCCTGATGGATTACCTGGAGACCAAACGCGGCCAATAAGAGTCGCTTGGTCTGCATCGACTGGTAGAGTATTTTTCGTTGTAAGTTTGATCGACATAATTGGTATTTCCTTATTCTTGTTGGAATGTACATTAAGGTGGAGAATCGATAAAATCCAATGACATATAGTTAATATTTGATAACTGCTAGTTATTGATTTGAGGAGGGGTTATGTCGCATTTTTCATTTTCTACATTTTGTAACTGGATAAAATTTAGGCATCTGTATTTGTTGGACTCTCTGGGACGAACAAAAAATATGCATTTGACAGCACAGCAGATGAATTTGAGCCAGCCAGCCGTGAGTAAAATGCTAAAAGAAATCGAGGGCTTACTGGGGTTTGACGTGTTCGATCGACAGCCACGAAGTATGGTGCCGACTACTTTAGGAGAGCATGTAATTCGATATGCACATACAACATTAAATGATGCAAATGGCTTTGTTGAGCAAATTACTAGCTTGCACAAAGGAGGGCATGGTTATTTAAAAGTAGGAGGGATTTTTGCAGCTACCTCAGCGGTCCTTCCCGAAGCCATTATGGAGATAAAGAAACGCTCTCCTTTGTTGAATGTCGAAGTTGTTGAGCAAACAAGTGGAAACTTGATGAAAATGTTAGAAGAGAAGACGCTGGATTTAGCAATAGGTCGATTTTCAGAACAAGGACAGCAGCAAGATTTTGACTTTACGCCTTTGGCCCCTGAAAAGTTTTGCTTAGTGGTTAACTCAAACCATCCTCTTAGCGGAGAAGAAACCGTTTCGCTTGAAAAGCTCTTTGAGTGGCCCTGGTTGTTATACCCTAAGGGAACACCAATTAGAGATCGTATGGAAGAATCTTTCGCTAAAGCTGGGGTGGCACTGCCGCAAGATATTGTGGTGACCATATCGGTACAGACTTTTCTTGAGTTGCTACAGCGAGGACCAATGATTGGCATGTTGCCCAGTGTGATGGTGAAGCCTCATGTAGAAAGCGGCGTTTTGTCGGTACTTAAAACCCCTCTGGATTTAGTACCACAATATTACGGTATTTTAACAAGAAAAAATGAAGAGCTAGTGGGGCCAGCTTTAGAGTTTGCCAATATTCTTCAGCATAATGCTAAACAAATATTAGCGGCTGAAAAACAATCAATTGATATTTTTTAGTTATCAATTGATCAATAAAAACCATTGGTAAGTGATCATTATCAGACCTAAATTACCGTAAATAACAACAACGGTATGGGAATTTTATGTCTGATTACAACGGTTACAATTTCATTGGAAATACTCGCAGTGCAAAAGGAGATGTGGTTTTAAAGAGTCGTAATGCCACAACTGGACTTGAATTGCCTCCTTCATTTTATCAAGCCACGATGGATGAAGTGGATTCCGCCTGTCGTGTCGCTTCATCGGCCTTTCCGCTTTACAGCAAGTTATCCGCAACTCGTCGCGCAGAGTTTTTGAACAAGATTGCCGATGAATTAGACACTCTTGGTGACGAGTTTGTGGAATTGGTTCAACAAGAAACGGCTTTAGATGAAGCTCGTATAAAAGGCGAATGCAGTCGTACAAGTAATCAAATGAGGTTGTTCGCAGAGCTATTGACCCGTGGTGACTTTTACGATGCCAGAATAGATACCTCAATGCCTGATAGACGTCCTTTACCTCGCGCTGACATACGACAATGTCGTATTGGTCTTGGTCCTATCGCAGTATTTGGGGCAAGTAACTTTCCCTTAGCCTTTTCAACGGCTGGTGGTGATACAGCCTCAGCGCTTGCCGCAGGTTGTCCTGTCGTATTCAAAGCACATAGCGGACATATGGGAACTGCGGAAAAAGTGGCTCTTGCCATTCTGAGAGCTGCTGAGCAAACATCAATGCCTGATGGTGTTTTCAGCATGATATTTGGCTCTGGTGTTGGTAAAGCATTAGTTAATCATCCTGCGATTAAAGCCGTTGGTTTTACTGGTTCTTTATCTGGTGGTAAGGCTATATGTGATATGGCGGCGGCTAGACCACAGCCCATTCCAGTATTCGCCGAAATGAGCAGTATCAATCCGGTGGTTGTGTTACCTCAGGCTTTAGAAAACAGAGGTGACGTCATCGCAACGCAACTAGCCGATTCTGTGGTTTTGGGGGTTGGGCAATTTTGTACTAACCCAGGTATGGTAATTGGTATTCGATCTGCCAATTTTAGCGCTTTTATTAAGCAACTCGCTTCTGAAATATCGCTCAAACCAAGTAAGACAATGCTAAATAGTGGTACTTTGAAGAGTTATCGACAAGGGTGTGAAGCATTACAAAATCATCCTTCAATTAAAATGTTAGCTAATGGCGAAAATCTTGAAAATAAAGCAACGGCGTATTTATTTCAGGCCGAATCCAGCTTGTTGATGAGTGGTAGTGAGTTACTGCAAGAAGAAGTTTTTGGTCCAGCCACTGTTATTGTTGAAGTAAATAACATGGAAGAGTTACAAGACGGTATTTCGGCGATGCATGGTCAACTAACGGCCACGTTAATTGGGGAGCCCGAGGAACTTGCACAGTCTCAAGTATTACTTTCGTTACTTGAGGAAAAAGCAGGTCGGGTATTAATTAATGGTTACCCAACAGGCGTTGAGGTGTGTGATGCTATGGTTCATGGTGGACCATTTCCGGCCACTTCAGATGCTCGTGGTACCTCGGTAGGCACTCTGTCTATCGATCGATTCCTACGTCCAGTTTGTTTTCAGAACTATCCAAACTCACTTCTTCCTGATGCATTGAAAAATAGTAACCCGTTGAATATCGAACGCTTAGTAAATGGTGTAAGCACGAAACGCCCGATTGAAGAGTAACTAGGTAGTAAGGATGTATCTCAATGAAGGGAAAAAAAGTACTGATAACAGCCGCAGGACAAGGGATTGGTTTGTCCAGTGCACAAGCTTTTTTGAATGCCGTCGCGGAAGTGTTTGCGACGGATATTGATGTTCGTAACTTGCAAACAATACCTCAATTAAATGCACTTTATCTTGATGTGACATCGGAAGCTGGAATCACCAGCCTGCAAGATCAAGTTGGCAATATCGATGTCCTTTTTAATTGTGCTGGTTATGTACATGCTGGCGATATTCTGATGTGTGATGAATTGGCATGGCGTCAATCATTCGATCTGAATGTAACAGCCATGTATAAAATGATCCGTGCTTTTTTACCTGGAATGATTGAGCAGGGAGGAGGCTCAATCATCAATATGGCATCTGTGGCGTCAAGTATTAAAGGCGTACCTAATCGGTTTGCTTATACGGCAAGTAAAGCCGCTGTGATAGGACTGACCAAATCCGTTGCTGCAGACTTTATTGGTAAAGGTATTCGTTGTAATGCTATATGCTCAGGTACTGTGGATTCGCCTTCTTTGCGTCAACGAATCTCTGAGCAAGCGTTGCAACAAGGGGTGGCAGAGGAGGCCGTCTTCAATCAATTTATTGAGCGACAGCCAATGGGACGAATAGGCCATGCTGATGAAATTGCCAAATTAGCCCTGTATTTAGGATCAGATCAGTCTAGTTATACAACTGGTACAGTTCAAATTATTGATGGTGGTATGAGCATTTAGTGTTTGTACGTACCGAAAAACAGTAGTGGAAGTGGTAGGAGATCACATTGAAATTATTACGATATGGGATGAAAGGATCGGAGCAACCAGGTGTGCTTGATGATCTAGGCCAAATTCGCGATCTATCTGGCTATATAGATGATATTTCTGGCCCGGTTTTAAATGATGAATCACTTTCTACGTTGAGAAAACTGGATATAAACTCGCTTCCTAAGGTCGCTGGAAATCCACGTATTGGCCCATGTGTGAATCGCGTTGGAAAGTTCATTTGTATCGGTCTGAACTATGCGGATCATGCCGCAGAAGCCAATATGCCTGTGCCAGAAGAACCAGTTATTTTCAATAAATGGACGAGCGCGATATCGGGACCAAATGATGACGTTGAAATACCGATTGGTTCCACAAAAACGGATTGGGAAGTCGAGCTGGGGGTTGTAATAGGTAAAGCTGGCCGCTACATATCTGAGTCTGATGCAATGGACTATATTGCGGGATACTGTGTTATCAACGATGTCTCAGAACGTGAATGGCAAATTGAGCGTGGTGGTACTTGGGATAAAGGAAAAGGCTTTGATACGTTTGGCCCAATAGGCCCTTGGTTAGTAACAAAAGATGAGGTTCCCAATCCTCATGAATTAAAGTTGTGGTTGGAAGTCGATGGTCATCGTTATCAAAATGGGAACACCAATACTTTAATTTTTAAGATCCCTGAAATTATTGCTTATTTAAGCCGCTGCATGAGTTTGCAACCAGGGGATATTATTTCTACGGGAACTCCGCCGGGAGTTGGAATGGGGATTAAGCCTAATGCCGTTTATTTGAAGCCCGGACAGACAATGAAACTGGGCATAGACGGACTTGGTGAGCAACAGCAGCTTACGGTTGCTGCAAAGTAATACAGAAACACTAATGTAAATTTGAGGTCTCCAGTTTTGGTGACCTCAAATAACAGGCTTTTATCCATATGCTGAGGCAACAGGGCTTGTTTGTCCCTTTTCTAACTATCCGTAATTTCTTTAAACGCTTGGTATTGGGATAAATACACCTTGCCATTTAAGTGTTGTAAGAATCCGCTGCATGCTAAGTGATCCATGACAGGGCCTTTTACCTCGGAAAGAGAGAGTTTAACGTTTAAGCTTTTTAGTTGTAGATTCAGGGCTTCGAGCATTTCCAAGGCGCTGAAGTCAATTTCATTGACCGCGCTGCATTGAATGACCACGTGGTTGATTTCTTTGCGTTGGCTAATGGTGTCAATAATGTGATCTTCCAAAAAGCTTGCGTTGGCAAAAAACAAGCTTTCATCGGGTCGTAAACACAGTAGCTTAGGTGAGGTTTCCACTTCGTAGCGTTTTACATTACGAAAATGTTCAGATCCTTTGATCAGTCCAACTTCTGCCACGTGTGGTTTGGATGTGCGATATAAATGCAAGGCAATTGATAGCGTCACACCAGAAGCCACACCAATTTCTACCCCCATTAATAATGTGATCACTATGGTTGCGAGCACGGCATAGAAATCGCTGCGTGAAAATTGCCAAGTTTTTTTCAAAATGGAGAAATCGATTAACGTTGTGACAGCCACAATGATGGTTGCCGCCAGTGTGGCTTTGGGTAAAAAGTACAACATCGGCGTTAATAATAAAGACGCAATCATAATACCCATAGCTGTCATGATGCTGGCAAGCTGAGTCACCGCACCGGCATCAAAGTTCACCACAGAACGAGAGAATCCCCCTGTCACAGGAAAGCCCCCAGATACTCCTGATGCAATGTTTGCGGCACCTAAACCAATGAGTTCTTGGTTGGGTTTGACTTTTTCCCGCCTTTTGGCACCTAGAGTTTTGCCAACTGAGATAGATTCCACATAGCCAATGATCGAAATCATCAGGGCAGGTAAGGCAAGTTCTTTAACCAATTCCAGCGATGGTAAGGTAAATATCAAGCTCGGCAGTCCTGCTGGAATGTGTCCTGTTATTGCGACACCATGAGATTGCAGATCATAGAGATAAACAACCGCAAGGCTTGAAAGCACGCCAAGAATCGGAGCCGTTTTCGCCAACGACGCGGCGGAGGTTTCGGGAACGTTTAGCATAATCAAAAACGCTTTTGCGTGACGACGAGCGAGCAGTAAAAATGCGATCACAGCAACACCAATGACAAACGTGATTGGTTTAAATTGGCCGATGTTTTCCAGCATGGAAAGCAATTGCGTGACAACGTTGTCGCCATGGGCTTGAATGCCCAAAATATGCTTTAGCTGACTGAGCGCTATGATAATGCCAGACGCAGAAATAAACCCAGAAATGACTGAGTGAGATAGCAGGTTAGTGATCATGCCGAGTTTCATTACCCCCATGATGACTAACATGGTGCCAGATAACAGCGCCAGAGTGATTGCGCCAGTTAAGTAACTAGCGGTGCCTTGTTCAGCAATCACTGCTAGCGATGTTGCCGTCATCAGTGATGCGACAGCAACAGGGCCAACCGATAGAGATGTACTGGTGCCAAATAAAGCATATAAAACCAAAGGCAATATACTGGAATATAGGCCGACTTCTGGTGGCACTCCAGCCAGCATGGCGTAAGCCAGTGACTGAGGAATCAGCAACATAGTAACGATAAACGCGGCGGTGGCGTCTTGGCTAAATTGACCTCGGTTATAGGTTTTTAGCCAAGATAGGGCGGGAATGAAACGTTCAATGGTCATGTTAATGCTCTCGTTACTTACGCATTGTTGGCTTAACGAACCATTCATAACCTTTTAACATGCCATGCCAGTAGAAAGGAGGCAGTAAATCTTCTTTCAGCATCCAGGCAAGATAAGTTGGTTTTGTGCCATCATTCAGCCATTTAGGGAAAGTGGGTAACAGTTTTCCTCCGTAACCAAATTCCGCCAATACAATTTTGCCGCGTTCGACCGTAAGTGGGCAGGACCCATAACCGTCGTAGATCGCTCTGAGTGTTTTTCCGTCTATCGCATCAACAATGTTTTGTGCAACGACTGGGGCTTGTTTACGAGCCGCCGCCATGGTTTTTGCGTTCGGGGTGTTGGAAACATCACCTAATGACCAGATATTCTTGAATTGAGTGTGTTGCAAGGTTTCTTTATCCACATCGACCCAGCCAGCATCATCGACTAATGGGCTTTGGCGAATAAAGTCTGGTGCGGTTTGTGGTGGGCAAACATGCAGCATATCGAACTCTGTTTCTACGATGGTTTGATCGCCATTTTGGTCTGTAGTAGCGAAATAGGCGCGTTTATTTGGCCCATCTACCTTGATTAAGTTGTGGGTGAAGTGGGTGTTTATTTGGTATTTTTGAATGTAACTTTCTAACGCCGGTACGTATTCAGGGACGCCAAATAATACGGCTCCAGCATTGTAGAAAGCTACATCAATGTCTTGCTGCTTATCTTTTTTCAACCAATGGTCGCAAGACAAATACATGGCTTTCTGAGGGGCTCCCGCGCATTTGATCGGCATAGGAGGCTGGGTAAATATGGCTTTACCACCCTTTAAGTTTTTGACTAATTCCCATGTGTAAGGGGCTAAATTATATCGGTAATTTGATGTTACGCCGTTGCGCCCTAACGTTTCTGATAAACCTTCAATGGCATCCCAGTTAAGTTTGATTCCTGCTGCCACAACCAAGTATTGATAAGCGATGTGCTGGCCGTTTTCGAGCACAACTTGGTTCTCATTTGGCAAAAAGGTTTTTACTGATTCTTTTAGCCACTTTGTATTGGCAGGAATGACGTCAGTCATGTTACGGCGGGTATTGGCGGCCTTGAAAACACCACCGCCAACAAGCGTCCAGCCGGGTTGATAAAAATGACTTTCAGCTGGGTCAATTAAACAAATTTTTAAGTTTGGTTTGCGTTTTAATAAACTGGAGGCTGTTGAAATACCTGCCGAACCGGCGCCAACCACCACAACATCGTATTGAGCTGTTGCTGTGCTGCTTTGAGGGGATGCCGTTGTTGACGCTTCTTGAGCGGCCTGCCAAATTTGGCTTGAGCGGTTACCTGTTCGGCAATAAGCGTGAACATTATCCGCATCTTTAATAGCGGCTTGAAATGCCGTGACGTCTGAAGCTGTCATTTGTCCACCAACAAATGGGATATGTTCAGTTTGAATATTTTTTTCTTTAGCGTAAGCGGCCACTTCGGCAAAAGGCAGTTGTCCTTCTTCTTCACCATCTGGTCGGTTACAGATGATAAGCGTGACACCGGATTCTGCTAAAACGTCTACATCGGCTAAGCTTATTTGTTCAGACACCGAATAGGTGTCTGTGATTTGTTTACGTAACATGGCTATTCTCTCGATTTGGGCCCCTGCACGATTACTGCAATTGTGACTTCGTGAAACGGCATCTATTTATTATTGGTCGTTAGTTGCTCTTGTTGTTACGGTTTACTTAAACGCATTCAAAGGAATCTTTAAGTAAGACAAACCGTTACTTTCTGCTTCTGGCATATGTCCTGCTCTCATATTGATTTGCAGAGATGGCAAAATCAGACGAGGCATGGCCAATGTCTTGTCGCGCGTTTCACGCAATTCAACAAAGCTTTCCTTGCTCATGCCTTCTTTGACGTGAATGTTTAGCTTGCGTTGGGCTTTTACTGTGGTTTCATATTCCAATTCGCGACCATTTGGGCAGTAGTCATGACACATGAAAATGCGATGGTCTTCTGGTAGCGCTAGGATTTTTTGTACCGAATCAAATAATACGCCAGCATCGCCACCGGGGAAGTCCGCACGGGCGGTACCAGCATCAGGCATAAATAAAGTGTCACCAACAAAGATCGCATCACCTAAAACATGGGTGAAGCAGGCTGGTGTATGACCTGGTGTATGAAGCGCCGTACATTGCATTTCACCAATGGTGAATTGCTCCCCGTCTTTGAACAGATAATCAAACTGAGAGCCATCATGTAAAAAGTCAGCGCCTTCGTTAAACACCTTGGCAAAGGTTTCTTGGACTGTGGTGATTTGTTCGCCAATACCAATTTTTCCACCAACTTTGCTTTGAATGTAAGGCGCAGCAGAAAGGTGGTCTGCATGGACATGAGTCTCAATTAACCATTCTACTTTTAGTTTGTGCGTTGTGACGTACTCAATGATTTCATCTGCACTTTTGTGGGAAGTACCACCAGAGGCATAGTCGAAATCCAATACACTATCAACTATGGCACAACTAGAAGACGCAGGGTCTTTAACGACATAAGAAAAGGTACTGGAGTCTTTGTCGAAAAATGCCGCCACTTCAGGTTTGGTTACTATTGTATTTGTCATGTTTCACCTCGTTATCTAATTTTCCATAAACTCAAATGATCTGCTCATTTGATGGATTAATAATTCTAATAGAGCAGAAAGTGTGCCAAGGTTTTTGGTTTCAAATAAACTATTGAAATAAAAGGGTTTAATTTTATTTCAGATAAAATTTGTTAAATTAGAATTGACTAATGTTATGTCTATTGTCATATTTGACTATAGTTTTTGACAAAAATGGCAAATTTGTGATGAATATTATCGCGTCTGATTCCTCTTCCTATAAAAGCCTAGCCAGCATGTTAGAAGGCTATGATTGTCCAGCCATTTTAGTATCGGTGGATTATCGAATTCTTGCCATTAATCAGCACTATCGAGACGAATTTGGAGAAGTTCCTTTGCAGCAAAATAAACGCTGCTTTGAAGTCTCCCATGGTTATAGTGTTCCCTGTGATGAAGCGGGTGAGGATTGTCCTTTGTCAGCGACCTTGCAATCTGGCCGCAAAGAGCGAGTGCTGCATATCCATCAAACGCCCAGAGGCAAAGAGCATGTTGATGTGGAAATGTTGCCAATTCATGATGAACAAGGGCAACTGTTATTTTTTGTTGAATTATTACGCTCTGTGTCAGTTGCCAGTGTTCAAGACAGTAGTCAGAAATTAGTGGGGTCTAGTAAAGCGTTTAATGACATGTTGGAAAAGATCACTCGTGTAAGCCACAGTGATGCGTCTGTTTTGTTGCTTGGAGAATCCGGCAGCGGTAAGGAGCTAGTCGCTCATGCACTTCACCAAGGTAGTCACAGAGCAAATAACTCAATGGTGACATTGGAGTGTGCAGGACTGACTGATTCTTTGTTTGAAAGCGAGTTGTTTGGGCATGTGAAAGGCTCTTTTACCGGTGCTCATAGTAATCGTGTTGGTTTAGTTGAGCTGGCTAATGGTGGTACGCTTTTTCTAGACGAAATCGGTGATGTGCCGCTCTCAATGCAAGTTAAGCTATTGCGACTCATTGAAACGGGGGCTTTTCGTCCGGTAGGTTCTTCAAGTGTGAAAAATACGAATTTCCGATTAGTCTGCGCGACTCATAAGAACCTTGCTCAAATGGTGAAAACAGGTGAGTTTCGCCAAGATTTGTATTATCGGATTAATGTATTTCCTATCCATGTGCCTTCTTTGCGAGAACGACAAGACGATCTGGTTTTACTTACTAACACTTTGTTAAAACGCATTAGTAAGCGTAAGGAGTACCATCTTACTGATTCAGCGATGCAAGTGTTAAAGCAATATAACTTCCCCGGTAATATTCGTGAATTGAGCAACATTCTTAATCGAGCAACTCTCTTAACAGATACGAACTTGATTGAACAAAACACGATTCAAGCATGTTTAGAGATTGATCGAGAGCTCGATCCTTTGGCGGAGACGGCATTCGCTCCACAATCATTCAATGTTACTCATTCGGGTGAAGACAAAGAATGGATGGATTTAAAAACCGCAGAAAAGCGTTATCTGTCAGAGCTTATGGCGTTTTATCAAGACGACAAAGAGCAAGTGGCTAAAATCGCAGGAATCAGTTTGAGGTCTTTATATCGGAAACTGGAGTAATTGTTTGTTTATGCCAAAAGTATCAAAAAGTATTTTGAATTGTTTTAAATAGATACTTTTAGTAGGGTTTGTGTTGTTGGGAGCTCTTACTATAACCACTCTTAAGTTGGAAACAGTAAGGGGAACATAATGAATAAAGAGTTTTTTGCTGCCGCGGCTTTGAGTAGCTTAGTATCTATGAGTGGCTATGCATTTGAGCTAACCAGCCAAGATATTCAAGAGGGGCAGAAAATACCGCAAGCCTTCGAGTTTGACGGTTTTGGTTGTTCAGGATTGAATAAATCTCCTCAACTTCAGTGGGTGGGTGCGCCAAAAGGCACAAAGAGTTTTGCTATTACTGTTTATGACCCAGATGCACCATCAGGCAGTGGCTGGTGGCATTGGTCAGCATTGAATATACCTGCTTCGGTAACTTCTTTGCCTCAGGGAGCAGATTTAGCTAAGTTTGGTGCCACAGAGCTGAAATCTGATTACGGTATTGTTGGTTTTGGCGGCGTTTGCCCTCCTCAAGGAGATAATATGCATCGCTACCAATTTACTGTTTGGGCGTTGCCTGTGGAAAAGCTGGATTTAAGTGTCGATGCATCGGCCGCGTTAGCTGGTTTTACCGTTCGTAGCATGGCAATTGGTAAGGCAATGCTAATCGCGCCTTATAATCGTTAATTATCTACTAGGAGTAAAAATGCGTCCCGCTTTTAAAGTCAGTCAAGTGTATGGATTGCAAACACAACGACTGCGCAATGTGGCCATTCTTACTCCTAGCCTTTTCAAAATTCGTTCAGGCCGAAAACGCTTATTCTGGAATGAAGACGTTGTGGACTTTGATGCATCAACTATCTTGTTAACAAAAGCAGGACAAAAACTGACTTTTGAAAATGAGCCAACAAAAGAACGTTTTCTGTCCGTACAAATGAGCTTTATATTACCTCCACCTGAGTCAATGATACAGCTAAGCAAGTCTGTAAATGACGAGAAGTTGCCTCGTTTTAAACCCACCCATGGTTTAATGGCGAGTCTTGATTTTTTGCTGGAGTTAGACATAAATGAGTTGAGTGAGGCGGCACAAGCTTATTGGCTAAATGGCTTTTATCAACAGCTCGCTGAAGTAGGAAAGTTACACCTAATTTTTGACGGACATGCCGTTTCTTTTGAACAAAAAGTGACTGAGTTTTTACAACAAGCACCATGGGAGGATTATCAATTGGAGCAAGTAGCTGAGCACTTTTTAATGAGCCGAGCGACTTTAATTCGTCGCTTGAAAGAAGACAATACGCAGTTTAGAACTCTGTTAACTCGAGTGCGAATGAACCATGCTATAAGTTTGATGCAACAAGGTCATCGGCAACAAATAGACATAGCGGTTCGGTGCGGTTACCAGTCTCAAGAGCGATTTAGTCAGCGTTTCTTTAAGTCGTTTGGCGTCACGCCAAGTGAATACATTAAGACGCTTTAACAGATCATTGTTCAATTCAAGACTGGTTTTTCTGTTTCTGCTTCGTTTGATTCTTTGTACTTAGTCTATTTTTAAGTTACCTCAGTTTTTTCTTGAAGCGTAATGACGCCATGATGATTCCGCCTACAGTGAACAATCCTAACCATAATGCATCTTTACCCAATAAAAGTAGGCTGGCGTCGCGCAAGGCGATAGCGCGGATCATGCGCATGAAATGGGTGACGGGCAGGGCCTCGGCAATCCATTGTGCAGCCACTGGCATAGCATCGTAAGGAAACATAAAGCCGGACAATAATATGGATGGCAGGAGAATAAAGATGGTCATTTGCATCGCCTGCAATTGCGTTTTGGCAATGGTTGATAGCACCAGTCCAAGGGTCAAGCTGGCAAAAATAAATAACATGGAACCGCCGATTAGTGACAGTAAATTGCCTTGTATTGGCACTGAAAATACCCAATGACCCACACATAAAATAATGGCGACTTGTAATAGTCCGACCAGAACATAGGGGGCTATTTTTCCTATCATGAGTTCCATTGGTCGGACGGGTGTGGTGATGAGAAATTCCATATTGCCGTGCTCATGTTCCCGAACGATGGCGGCTGAAGTAAATAAAATCATTGTCATGGTGAGAATCACGGCCACTAAACCAGGAACAATATTCACGACAGTTCTTTGTTCAGGGTTGAAGTATTGTACAACTTCGAAGCTCGGGGCGGTTCGTATTGCTGTATGGTTGCCCACTTCATCTAAAGGCATATTGCGTAATGCTCTGATGGAGGAGGCTATGACGGTATCTGAGCCATCGACAATCCATTGGCCAATCGGCAGGGTGAGGGGGGAATTTATCTGTTTATGATCGTAGTGTGGATGATTGAAGAGACGACGAGTCATATCCGCAGGTAAATAAAGAGCCGCTCTAATTTCGCCTTTGGTGATGGCAATCTCGGCGTCTTTTATGGAACGATATCGAGCAATAAAGTCGACCGATTGTGTCGCTACAAGCGCTTGTTCGACAGCACGGCTTTCGGATGTCTGGCTAAGATCAACAAGGCCAACTGGAATGTGTCTGGCGTCGGTGTTAATTGCATAGCCAAACAGCATGAGCTGTACCAGTGGAATCATCACAATCATGCCGAAGGTCATTCTGTCGCGGGAAAGCTGTTTTAGCTCCTTAATGAAAATGGCATAGACTCTGATCCATATGCTAATCCCCATTGCGTCCTCCTGTGCAGGTGACAAATACATCTTCAAGACTAGGGCGAGCCAATATGGTTTCTCTGCCATCGCTGAGTGTTGAGATGTAATCGAGAGGGTTCTGTACTTTTTTTTTCACTAGCACTCTGAGGTGAGATCCGATTTGTGCGGCTGAGAGTATGTCTTGGTGTTGACTCAGTGTTTGTTTGAGTTGTCTTAATTTGTTTCCGCTGACTTCCACCACAGTGGCTGGCATGGCGTCCATTAGTGCTTGAGGTGAGCCATCAGCGCGTTTATTACCTTCTTCCATGATTGCCAAAGCATGGCAACGTTCGGCTTCATCCATGTAATGGGTGGACACTAGAATAGTGGTGCCAGCGGCGCAGAGGTCGAACAACCTTTCCCAGAATTCGCGACGGTTTTCTGGGTCGACGGCCGAGGTTGGCTCGTCGAGAAAGAGTAATTCTGGAGAATGTAACGTGGCGCAGGCCAGAGCGAGACGTTGTTTTTGACCACCACTCATAGAACCTGCAAATTGCTTGGTTTGTTTTTCCAAATCATACAGTGCGAGCAGTTCTTCGATCCGAGATTTTTTACGCTTTCCAGCAAAACCATAAATGGCACCAACAAAATTTAGATTTTCTCGCACGGTTAGGTTGTCGTATAAAGAGAATTTCTGTGTCATGTAGCCGATGCGTTTCTTCAGAGATTCTTCATGTCCTGATAATGACCGACCTAAAATACTGACTTCGCCTTCGGTGGCTTCTAATAAGCCTGTTAGCAGTCGGATGCTGGTGGATTTTCCGCAACCATTGGGTCCAAGAAAGCCATAAATACTGCCTTTTGGGATGTTTAAATCGAGTTTGTTTACCGCAATATTATCGCCAAAGCGTTTGGTTAGCCCTTTGGCTTCAATGGCGTATTGTATTTTTTCGCAGTGGTCGAAAGTCATGGTAAGCGTACCTCTACAGCTAATCCTGTAGGGAGTTTGTCGGCGTCAATAAGGTCGATATCAGTTAAGTACATAAGCCGAGCTCTATCTCGTTCGTTGAGCGCATAAAACGGTGTATAAGCTGGCTGTGAGCGAATATTTCGAACACGTCCTTGAATCGGAGAGTTGATATCATCGGCATAAACATCAATAGCATCGCCTGCTTTTACCTTGGTGAGTGCGCTGGCAGGTAAATAGACTCTTGCATAAGGATGTCCAGAGGAAAGTAAACTGATGAGTTGTGTGCCAGCGCTGACACGATCACCCATGTGCCAAGGCAGTGTGTCAATGGTACCGTCAAGCGGTGCTTTTATGGTGAGGTCTTCGCGAGCTTTGGTCTGCCAGGATAATGCGGCTTTTGCGGCTTGAACTTTCGCGTTGGATTGAGCTATATCTTCTTCTCTAGCGCCATTTTTTAGTTCTAGCCATTGGTCATGGGCTTGCTGTGCTTTGGCTTTACTGCTGTCTCTGGTGGCTTTGGCAGCATCAAAATCGGCTTTGCCGACCACTTTGCTTTTATAAAGCTGTTCGATACGTTGGTACTTTAATTCGGCTTCTTTACTAGCCGCTTGTGTGGCTTCTAACGCGGCTAATGAGGCGCTTAATTGTTCTGGTCGTGTGCCAGCCGTTAGCGCACTCAGTGCAGCATTGGCTTGATCAAGCTCTGCCCTGCGTTGCGCAATAAGCGCATCCGCACTGCGAGTGTCTAACTGTAACAGGGCATCGCCTTTGGCGACGCTTTGTCCTTCCTCGACATTCACCAACACAATTTGTTCTGAGGCAGGAGCTGACAAGATAATTCTATCGCGCTCGACATTCCCCATGGCATAAGTCGGTTCCTCCGATTGGCAAGCGGTCAGTAAAGTGAATAGCAGTGTGACTAGTAGAGTGTGATGCCGCTTCATTTTTGCTCACCTTTTGTCTGGTTAGGTTCTGATGGAGAAGTAAAAAAACCTTGTTCTAATAAAGTCTGATTGTGATCGGCAAGACTTAATAAACGGTCTTCTGTGAGTTCGATTCCAAGTTGTTGTTGAATATATTTGGGTGCCAGTATCGGGAAGACCATGAGACTGACAAAGCTGAGCCGAATCCATTCAGGGTTAAGATTGGGGTTAATTTGTTTTTGTTGTTCAAACACTTCGATCCATTTTTCAGAACGTTTTAGGATGTTACCGATGACGCCCGTTACAATGCTAAAAGCATCGGGATTATCTTGTTGGCTAAGGATGGGAAGAATCAGTTTTGGCAGCATGGGGTTCTTAGCAATCATGCGATAATACGTTTGCATAAGCAGTAATGGGTTTGGTGGAGTATTTGGATCTATGTCGGCTTGGAATTGTTTGATAACTGGCGCTAAGGTTTCTTCTATGATGGCTTCAAATAAGCCGGCTTTAGAACCGAAGTAATAACGAATCATGGCCGCATCAACTCCCGCTGAAAGCGCAATTTTTCGTGTCGAAACCTTGTCATAACCGTGCTCAGAGAAGCAACGTTTAGCCGCCGCAATCAAATTATTACGAGCACAGTTTTGCTGGTTTTCAGATTGCTTGGGGCGGCCTATTTGAGTTGTCATTGCTAGTTCCAATTTGATTAATTCATCTAGTGATGAATATAGGCTATTCAGCTGTAATAAGTTACTAAGAAAATTCCTCAAAATGATATTTAATGGGGGATTTCTTTAAAAATGTGGAAAGGTAATTTTTGTTTTTGCTTCAGGCAAAAAAAGAGATGAGTGGCTCGCTCATCTCTTTTTATTGGAGGGTGGGGTAATCAAGCAAACTGGAATTGTTTGATTTTTTTACTTAACTCATCGGTCATTTTGGCAATCATGGTACTGCCATCAGACACTTGCTGCGAATCTTCTAATACTTTTTCAGAGACCTCACGAATGCCCATAATATTGTGGTTCATTTCTTCTGCCACTGCGCCTTGCTGTTCTGCCGCCGACGCGATTTGATGGCTGCGGGCGGATACGTCATCCACTTGGGCTAGCATATTTTTCAGGTTTTCAGCGGCATCATGCATTCTATCGGCACCACGCTCAGCTTGTTCAGTGCTGCTAGCCATTGACGTTGAGGCTTCTTTTGATTGGTGCTGTAGTTTTTCTATGATTGCGCGAATTTCGACCGTTGAACCTTGTGTTCGGCTAGCCAATGAGCGAACCTCATCGGCCACAACGGCAAATCCTCGACCCAGCTCTCCAGCACGTGCCGCTTCGATTGCTGCATTTAAGGCAAGTAAATTTGTTTGTTCGGAAATATCACCAATTACACCTAAGACGGAGTCAATATCACCGGTTTGCTCAAGCAGTTTGATGATGACATCGTTAGCGCCTTCTATATTTTTGGTTAGGCTTTGGATGTCCTCATTGGTGGCGTCTAAGTCTTGGCTGCTTTGACGAGTAATGTTTTGTACGGTTTGCGTCGCATCTGCTGTGTCTTTGGCATGTTGCGCAACGTCACGAATGGAATAAGACATCTCGTTCATTGCAGTAGCAAGCATTTCGACTTCTTGGAATTGGTGATCCATGCCTTGCTTAGTGTGCAGGCTGTTACCTTGCATTTGCACACAAACGGCTTGCAGTTCAGTGACGGCATGGTCGACTTCTAGCAAGGTATCATTAAGTGATACTGATACATGGTTTGCCGCATTGGCTAATATGCCTATTTCGTCTTTACGTTGCATATTGAGCTGTTTGGTTAAGTCACCATCAGAGATATGTTGCAGGTGTTCTGTTACCGTTTTCAGTGGACGTGTGATATTACGCACAATGGTGACACTTACAATAAGAGCAAGAACGACTAGCATTATTTCGACAATGGCCGATTTTCGCGCCGCATGCCAGAAAGTCGCTTTTACATCACTGTATAGTACACCGCTGCCAATCACCCATCCCCATGGTTTGTAACCTTTTACGTAAGAGACTTTGTCTTCAGGTTGTGAAACTTGTGGCCCTTTATAGGCGTAATGTACATAACCTTCGCCGTGTTTTTTCACCACAGAAACCATTTCTTGCCAATGATGAAAACCGTTTACATCAGTGACATTTGACATGTCTTTGCCAGCATTTTGAGGTTTAAATGGGTGCATAAGTAGTTTGGCTTGCATGTCATTGACCCAGAAGTAACCATCTGAACCAAAGCGTAGTGCTGATAGTGCCGCTAGCGCGGATTTTTTGGCTTGAGCTTCACCAATAACATCGGCTTGGTCACCATAGTATTTTACTAGGGAGTAAGCGTTATCCACTTGCTCTTTGACTTGTTGTTGGCGTGAGTTTAGCAGCTCACTGTGTAGTTCACTGTAGGCGATAACGCTAAAAACAATGAGCAAGGTAACTAAGCTACTAATAAGCCCCCATAGTTTGTAGCTTACCTTTATTGAACTGAGCTTCATGTGACATCCCTTCGTTATTTATGTGTATTTTATAAGTAAATATTATGGGCCCGAGGAATGCTGAATATTGTGATCAAAGTCAAGAAAACACTACTTAACATTTCTTTTGCTTAAATAATGTTCATTAGGTTCTATGGCATTATTATTGCTTTAATCTACTTTAGATACATCAAATCAGCGGGGCTTGCTCCTGCTAGGCAAAGGCGCCTGAATCTGCAGCAGTAATTTAGCAGCAGATTCAGGCGCCTTTTTTGTACAGCATTGGAGGTACAGGAATATGAAGTGGTTTACTTACCCAGCGTTTTTGTTGTTACACACACTAGGCATCACGAGAATGCTGTGTATGTTATTGGTGTTCTCCCTCGTTGCGTACCTGACCACGCTAGTCGTACCGACAAGGTTTGTAGAGTTATTGTGGGTAACATTTGCTTATTTCTCGCTCACCAGTTTATGGCTTTTAAAACAAGAGGTCCATCAGCTGCAATACAATTACGATGAGACGACACCGGACAATGAAAATGAGTCTGTCAGCGCGACCCAGTGGATTTTGTTAAAGTCTGTTAGTCGTGGTTTTCAGCAGTGGTTAAACCGCGAAAAACGTCAACAACAGCTGTTACAGCAGCGTTTGGATGAGATATCACATTCTTCCCATGAGCTTGAACAAAGCGCTGCTTTGGTGACTCGTAATGCCGAAGGGCAAAGTGATTCGGCGTCAGTCGCGGCGGCGGCGGTAGAAGAATTGAATGTGAGCATTGTACAGGTGGCGGCATTGGCGGCAGACTCTCGACAGACTAGCATTGTCGCTAGTGAACAGTTAGCCGATGGGATTAAACAGCTCACCAATCTGGTGCGGCAGATGTCCGAGATGGCGCAGCAAGCCATGGCAACGGATGAACTCATTCGTCAACTCAGTAGCAATTCACATGTGATCAATGAAATGTCCGGTACTATCCGCAGTATAGCCGATCAAACCAACTTACTTGCTCTTAATGCAGCTATTGAAGCGGCCCGTGCTGGCGAAAGTGGTCGTGGTTTTGCTGTGGTGGCTGATGAAGTGCGTCGTTTGGCCATGCATAGTCAAGAGTCGGCGACAGAAATTAGTCGCAATATCGAATCAGTACAGCAGTACATTAAGGAAGCCGCTGTTCAGGTTTCTGATTTGACCAGTGTGGCGAACCGCAGTGCTGAAGACTCAGAATCGGTACGCTCACTATTGAATCAAGTTCACCAACATACTCATCAATTAACAGGACAAGTGAGTCAAGTAGCGGCCAGTACCGAGCAACAGGGACAGGCTGTAGCGGAAATCGCAGAATTGGCTGAGCGTGTTCGTCGGGGGAATGCTGATAATCTGCAAGCTGCCGATCAGGCACGAACCATCGCTCACCATTTGGCTCATCTGACAGGATAATCTTAGTATGAATGCTGACTATACTTTACCGCTTTTGTTTACCGCTCTGATTATATTCGCATTGTTGTTTTATAGCCTGCATTGGCGTTTGCAACAAAAAAAGCGCTTACATATTCAATTGAACATTCGCCAATTGGCATTGCTACGAATACTTATTGCCGAGTTTCAGCGTCATCGAGGTCTGAGTAATGGTGTGCTCTGTGGCGACACCAGTATGAGTCAGGATCTTGCCATAACCCGTAAAAAATTGGATCAACATATTCTCACCGCTCAAGAGTTTAATGGTGCACACCGGAACGCTTGGAGCGGTGTGATTGATCACTGGTCGCGTTTGCGTGAAGGGCGTAATAGTGATCGGGCGAATAATCTTGTTCAGCATCATTTAATTATCCGCAACAGTATATTTTTGATGGAAGATGTCGCCAGCGAAATAGATTTAACTCAAGGTTTGCCTGAACTTGGTTACTTGCCTTGCATCTGGCGTGAGGTGATTCAAGCAGCGGAATGGGCTGGTCAGGCGCGTGCTTTGGGCACTGGCATCGCTGCGGCTGGACAAAGTAGTGTTGAACAACGAGTAAGAATGCATTTTCTTTATCAGAAAATTGAGTTGCTAGCAGGAAAGGCCTTCGCCACTCTGAAGCATCATGCGACAGAGTACCCGCAGATGAATGAGTTTAATCTGCAACATGGTGAGCAAGTCGTGGCTAACTTTCTTGGTTGCATAAAGCAGGAGTTGCTCGGGTCAGAGGCTCCTGTGATTGCTGCAAAAACGTATTTCCAGCAGGCAACTCAAGCAATAGATGAGTTGTTAGCTTTGGTGGATACGGCATTGGGGCAGCTGAATCAATGAGAAACCGTTTCTTTTTCTCATTGGGTTTATGAATAAAATTTTAGGATGTTATTTATTGGATTTTGAAGAGAACAGAGAGCGCACATTTTCAATCTATTTTGCTACCATCCAAGCTCTGAATGTTTTTTTCATAAGGAAGCGTAATGCAATACTCTATTTTGATTACTGGATGTTCCACAGGGATTGGGCTAGAAGCGGCAAAAATGCTTCAAGAGCGTGATTTTCTGGTCGTTGCAAGTTGCCGTAAACAAGAAGATGTAGAGGTTTTGCAGGCACAGGGTATTAAGCATGTTGTTCAATTAGATCTGGCCGACTCAGCTTCGATAGAAAAGGGGTTGCAAGAAACCTTGGCTATTACCAATGGTCAGTTGTTTGCGCTGTTTAATAATGGTGCTTATGGACAACCAGGGGCGGTTGAGGATTTACCTGTTGAAGCGTTACGAGCACAATTTGAATGCAATTTTTTTGGAACGCACGAGCTGACAACGAAAGTGTTGAAAGTCATGATGGCTCAAGGCTATGGACGGATCATCAATAACAGTTCTGTGCTTGGCTTAGTGGCCGCACCTTTCCGCGGGGCTTATAACGCCAGTAAATTTGCCTTGGAAGGTTTAACGGATACACTGCGTTTGGAGTTATCAGATACGCCAATTAAGGTGTGTTTAATTGAGCCAGGTCCGATTGAAAGCCGTTTTCGTGCGAATGCCTTGCTTGCTCTAAAAGATAACATCGACATAGAAAATAGTCGTCACCAACAAGGTTATGCCGATGCCATTGCGCGTTTGAGTAAAGAAGGAGTCACTTCCTCACAAACCTTGCCTGCCTGTGCGGTGGTCGAAAAACTGATTCATGCATTGGAATCTACTCGACCAAGAGCCCGCTACTATGTGACCTTGCCAACTTATGCGGCGGTCTTTATGAAACGCTTCCTACCTACCTGTCTGTTGGACTGGGTGATGAAACGCCAAGGCTCTTGATCATTAGCGTTTTGTTATCTGTTGTTATTAATCGAGGTTTTCCAGCCAATTTGTCATGGCGGATAAATAGGCCTTGCGAGCAGGCGGATGGGATAAATATAAGTCGTGAAAGCCCTTTGCTATGCTGACTTTGGTTAAATTAGTGAAGGTTCTTTCGGCGGCCTGCTGCATACTATCGACGTCTAACACACCATCGCCTTGTTGTGTTTCTTCCACCGTGAGTTTGCCGATACTACTCTGCTCCGAGTGGCACATTAGAGTAGAGATACTAAGCTGTTGATGGGCTAAATTACGCTGAGCCACAATCACTTCTCTTAACCAATGAAATGATAAATCAAAGCCCTGAGAAGGCTTCCAATCTAATCGGTAATCCCACTCACCGCCATAAATGGTATGAAGTGATTTTGAGTAAATGTTGATTTTTTTGGCTCTTAAGTACGAAAAAGGCAACAAAGATACTAAGATTCGTACTGGCCAGCTGACGTAGTTTAATACAGCTGGTGGGAAAGGTAGGGCGAGAAAGGGACTGTTTAGCATGAGTCCAATGACTTCAGGAAAGGCTTTGTTGTAATGGCTTTCTCGTTCTGGAGGAGCATAGGGTTGTGCTAAATAAGTCGATAGCACTAAACCACCAGTAGAATGCCCAAGTAGGACAACCTGATCCACACCATCTTGTTTCATTGTCGCCAAGGCAATGTCTAAATCTTGGCCATATTGTTCAATGGATTCACACCAGTTTGGAGGTGTGGAAGGACGAATGGATCGACCGTAGCCTTGTAAATCTATGGCATAGAACCGATAACCCAACTTAACAAAATGTTCAGCTAATCCTGTCTGGAAAAAGTAATCTGTGTAGCCATGCACGTATAAAATGGCTTTTGTTGCGTCTGGGTTACCTGTGTGGTGGATTAGCGTGGTGTGAACTTGAGTTCTCGGCCCCGCAAAGGCAAAGGTGCGTGCGTGAAAGTCAGCGCCCAATAGGTCTTCACATTCGCTAACTTGTTGCCAGTGTTGTCCTATTGGTGCGCTCATTCTGTTTTTCCTTTGAATTAACGAAAAATATTCTCGCCAAGTTGGTCGATGGTTAGCTTGGCTTTGCGTAAGGTTATTTCAATACATTCATCGCGGTTCGGCATGAGATCTGAGCGAATAAAGTTATGTGTTTTTTGCTCCTCGCCTTCACCTTTGGTGATGGTTGCCGCCACTCTGTATTGCCCACCATCTTTCATTGGTGCTGGGGTGATAGAGAAACCTTTGTGTTCAACGACGTCTTCTGCTTTTTCTGGTGCGCTTTCGCCACCCGCAAATAGCCCTTTGAGGCCAGATAAAATACCCATGAAATTACTCCTATATTTTTTCGTTATTTTTCGGGGATTTGTTGTAATAGTCAAATGCCGTCGTATTATTTATTTTACCGGTTACAGAATTACCACAGGATAATCATACAGTCGAAGTATAATCATTTTTTGGCGTTTTCTTTTTTCTAGGATAGCAGTTTGAAAAAAACAACCAGCACTATTACTCAGGTAGCCACACTTGCCGGTGTTTCTAAAGCGACGGTTTCTCGTGTATTAAGTGGCACTACGCCAGTGAAAGAGGAAACGCGGAATCGAGTGATGGATGCGGTTGATAAGCTTTCCTACAGCCCTAATCAGGCTGCTAGATCATTGGCGAGTAATAAAACCTATACCATTGGTTTAGTGGCTTCGCGGATCGATACGGCCTATTACGGTCCTGCGGCTAGTGGTGTTGAAAAAGCATTACGTGGAGGCGATAGGCACGTTATTATTGCCAGTGGCAATGGCTCTTTGGAAGGAGAGCGTGAGGCCGTAGATTTTTTGATTAAACGCCAAGTTGATGCCCTAGTATTGATCACTAATTTTTTACCAGAAGAAGAGATCTCTCAAATTAATCTTCGATGTCCAGTGTTTGTCTTAAATCAGAACTTTCCTAGTGGCGAAGATCATCGCATTTTTTTTGATAATTTTGCGGGCGGTGAAATGGCCACTCAATACCTTATTGATAAAGGGCATAAAAAAATTGCGACTGTGACAGGACCGTTATGGAAGCATGATGCTTATCAGCGTTATTTAGGGTGTCAAAAAGCATTACAAAGAGCGGGGTTGTCTCTACATTCTCAGTATGAAGGAACATTTAGTTCGAGCTCTGGTATGTGTCAAATGAAGTCTATTCTTGCCCTTGAAGATAAGCCAACCGCGATTTTTTTCGCTAATGATATTATGGCTATGGGGGCGCTTCATGTCTGTGCCCAACAGGGTATTAAAGTCCCTGATGATATTGCCATTATCGGCTTTGATGACCTTGATATGTCACAATATTATTCTCCGAGTATTACCACCATAAAACTTCCTTTGTATGAAATGGCAGAAGCCGCAGCTTACCTGCTTTTAAATACTATTTATGGAACACAATACACCATCAAACACGCTTTCTCTCCCGAATTAGTTATTCGTCAGTCTGCTTAGAACGCACTCCTCAACTGTGTAAAAAAATAGTGAAAAATATTGACGGCACTCTTTTGTTGGTTAATATTTGTTCATGAAAGCGGTTTCATGTTCCAGTTTTACCGCTTCAACTTAACCCTTCCCTAAGGAAGGGTGGAGGACAAAAACCCAATAGAGGATAAAAATAATATGATGGGTAAAAAACTGTTTGCTGCCACAATCGGGGCAGGATTTATGAGTGTATCGGTTCAAGCGGCTGATGTTGAAGTAATTCATTGGTGGACATCGGGTGGCGAGCAAAAAGCCGTCACCGTGTTGGCTGAAGAATTTGACAAACTAGGCAAGGATAAATGGGCCGATACAGCTGTCGCACTGGGAGAAAATGCTCGGGCGTTGACTATGCAGCGTATTCTTGGTGGTGACGCACCGGGGGCGGCACAATTCAATACTTCTCGTCAGTTTGAAGAATTGATTGAAGAAGGCCTTCTCCTTGATCTTTCTCCTGTTGCTGAAAAAGAAGGTTGGAAAAGCTTTATTCGTCCTTCCAGCATCTTAAACCCTTGTATGAAAGACGGTGGCATTTACTGTGTGCCAATCAATATACACTCTAATCAATGGTTATGGACTAACAAAAAAGTCTTTGCCGATGTCGGAGTGAAGGAACCGCATACGTGGAAGGAGTTTTTAGCGGTTGCACCAAAAATTCGTGAAGCCGGTTACATTCCTTTGGCCTTGGGTGGGCAAGGCTGGCAAGAACGTCATTTGTTTGACGTTGTTTTAATCGGAGTCACCGATAAAGAGTTTTGGAAGCGCTTATGGAAAGATAAAAGCGTAGACGCCGCTGGCAGTGAACAAATGCGTACTGTATTCGAGACATTTGGTGCGTTAAGGAATTTCATTGACGAAGGTTCGCCAGGTCGTAACTGGAATGATGCCACCAACATGGTTATTACTGGTAAAGCGGCAGCGCAAGTCATGGGGGATTGGGCTCGTGGTGAGTTTGCGGCCGCAGGTGAAGTTGCTGAGGTCGACTATGGTTGTATTCCTGGCCCTGCTAAACGACCTTCTCTTACTTTAGGTGGCGATGCATTTATCTTCCCTAAAACCTCGGACAAAGCTCTTGAAGCTGCCCAAATGAAAATGGCTTCTATGATGTTGAGCCCATACATTCAAGCTAAATTTAACAATGCCAAAGGTTCTTTACCTGTTCGTGGCGATGTCGACCTCGATGTTGCGGATGCCTGTATGAAAAAAGGCCTCGCTTTATTGGATGACCCAGAAGCGACTATGGCTCCTGCCAATGCCTATATCACTGAAGACACCAATGGCCAGATACAAGACCTCGTCTCTACCTTCTGGAATGAGCCAAGTATGTCTGTTGACAGTGCTTTGAAAATTTTCAAAGGCATTATCGAAGACGCGGAGTAATCTCCGCACATGAATGGCCGCCAATTTTTTATTCTGCTACGAATATAGAAAGTTGTATTGGCGGTTCAATCTTGGCTTTAAAAGGAGTTTAAGATGGAAGAGACTATGGCTACTTCAGTAAAAGCGTCTAAACCACGACGTGCCAAACGCATCCAAATTTCTTCATTAATCGCAAGTGTCCCTATGGCTGTTGTCGCTATTGGAGTGTTTGTGGTTTGCGTTGGTTATTCGGTGATGCTTTCGTTTACCAAATCTCGTTTGTTTCCTAATTTTAAGTGGGTTGGATTCGATCAATATGAGCGCTTATGGGGGACTTCTCGATGGTTAGTATCCGTTGAAAATGTCTTCTTATACGGCGTGCTATTTATTGCTTTATGTTTAGTATCTGGTTTTTTTATGGCGGTCTTTCTGGATCAGAAAGTACGCTTTGAAAGCGGTTTTCGCACTCTATTTCTTTATCCTTATGCCATGTCCCTAGTGGTGACGGGGTTGGTTTGGCAATGGATGATGGAGCCTTCTTTAGGAATCCAAAATGTCGTCCAGCGTATGGGCTGGGAGTCGTTTGAATTTGCGCCTTTGGTGAGTTCTGAGTACGCCATTTATGGCGTATTGATTGCTGCGGTTTGGCAATCTTCTGGGCTTGTCATGGCGCTTATGTTAGCCGGGTTACGGGGCATTGATGGTGAGATTTGGAAAGCGGCTCGTGTGGACGGCATTCCAACGTGGAAAACTTATCTTTTCATTGTTTTACCCATGATGCGACCTGTGATGATCACTTCTGTTGTGTTATTGGCCGTTGGGGTGGTACGGGTTTATGACCTGATTGTTGCGCAAACTGGCGGTGGTCCAGGTATGGCGACTGAGATGCCTGCGAAGTTTGTCATTGATTATATCACGGTACGCAGCAACGTTGGTTTAGGTATGGCCGCAGCGACCATGATGTTGCTTCCCGTTTTATTGGTGATTGGTCCTTGGATTTATCGCGAATATGTTCGTCCAACGAAACATTAGGAGTCGATCATGGAACAGATTCAATTAACTGGTCCGCAAGGGCCAAAGCCAAAAAAGACGACTGTCTCACGATTTGGCGTGTATGCCTTTTTATTTAGTGCTGCGATTTTCTTTTGTATTCCTTTGTATGTGATGTTGGTTACATCCATGAAAGGAATGCCTGAAATTCGTCTTGGGGAATTGTTTGCTTTACCAGGTGATCCCAATTTTTCGGCTTGGGTAAAAGCATGGTCCGAAGCTTGTACAGGGGTTGAATGTAATGGTATTCAAGCGGGGTTTTGGAATTCGGTAAAAATTACCATCCCCAGTGTGGCGATATCTATAATCCTTGGTTCATTAAATGGTTATGCCTTGTCATTTTGGCGCTTTAAGGGCTCTAATTTGCTATTCGGTATTTTACTGTTTGGCGCCTTTGTGCCTTTTCAAGTCGTGATTTTTCCATTGATTATTTTTCTGCGGGAAACTGGGTTATATGGTTCTTTAGCTGGAATTATTTTGATCCACACCATTTTTGGTATGCCCATTATGACCTTGCTATTTCGCAACTATTTTTCCTCATTACCGGATGAGTTATTCAAAGCCGCTAGAGTTGATGGGGCGAATTTTTGGCAGATTTTTTTGCAAATCATGATGCCTTTATCCATTCCTGTAACGGTAGTCGCAGTGATTTTACAGACAACTGGCATTTGGAATGATTTTTTATTGGGGCTGATTTTTGCCGGTCGAGAGAATCTGCCAATGACGGTTCAGTTGAATAATATTGTGGCCACCACATTTGGTATTCGTGAATACAACGTCAACATGGCGGCAACGATTTTGACAGCCTTGGTGCCGTTGGCGATTTACTTGTTGTCCGGTAAATATTTTGTGCGTGGCATAGCGGCTGGCGCGGTGAAGGGGTAAGACTATGAACAGTGTATCTATTAAAGAATTAGATCTTAAATACCAAGATGCTCATGTGTTAAAGCAGCTTAATCTTGATATCAAAAAAGGTGAGTTTTTAGTTTTGCTTGGGTCTTCAGGTTGCGGTAAATCGACTTTGCTTAATTGTATTGCTGGTTTGCTGGATATTACGGCTGGGCAAATTTGGATTAACGACCGAAATGTAACCTGGGAAGAGCCGAAAGATCGTGGCATTGGTATGGTTTTTCAGTCTTATGCCTTGTATCCACAAATGACGGTAGAAAAGAATTTATCTTTTGGCTTGAAAGTGAAAGGGATGGCAAAAGAGGAAATACGTGAGCGAGTGGATCGTGCAGCGAAAATTTTGCAGATCGAGCCGTTATTAGATCGCAAACCATCGGAACTGTCTGGTGGACAGCGACAGCGGGTAGCGATAGGTCGAGCTTTAGTTCGGGATGTGGATGTCTTTTTATTCGATGAACCTTTGTCTAATTTAGATGCCAAGTTACGTGCCGATTTACGTGTCGAAATTAAACGCCTGCATCAGAAGTTAAAAAACACTATGGTGTATGTGACCCATGATCAAGTAGAAGCACTGACACTAGCAGATCGTATTGCCATTATGAAAGATGGCGAGATTCAACAATTAAGCTCTCCTGCGGATATTTATCACAAACCATGTAACCTTTTTGTTGCGCAGTTTATTGGCTCGCCAAGCATGAACTTGTTGGAAGGTCGTATTGTTGGTGACAACTTTGTTTACCAAGATTATCGCGTCAATGTCTTAGGGTATGAGTTTGTAAACCAAGGAGACCATGATGAACCTGCCTATTTAGGTATTCGCCCTGAGCATTTGGCAGTTGAGCCCCGTGACGGCTATGTGAAATTGGCTTCCGTTAGTATTGATATTGTTGAGCCAATGGGGGACGAAACCATTGTTTGGTTTGATTTTATGGAACGTAAATGGTCAGTAAAAATACATGGTGATCATCAACTTGCTTGGGGCTCCGAGGTAGATATTTATCTTGATCCTAAAAAAGCGCATTTGTTTTCTAAGCACAGTGAAGTGCGGCTCTAGCCGTCAACATCAAAAGATATCTTACTAATAAAAACAAAAAGGAAGAGACATGAACGAATTTTCATTTCAGCTTTATAGTGCTCGTAATACGACTTCTCTTGATGACGTATTTGGCCTTTTACATCAAGCCGGTTATCAACAAGTAGAAGGGTATGGCGGCTTGTATGCGCAACTGGATGAGCTAGTCAGTTTATTGGCAAAACATCAGTTAACCATGCCAACAGGGCATTTTGATTTGTCCATGTTGGAAAACAACATTCAACAGGCTTTGTATATTGCGAAGACGCTGAATATGCACACTATTATTTGCCCTTTTATTATGCCTGATCAACGTCCAGACAGTGCACAAGGCTGGTTTGAACTCGGGCAGCGATTAGAAGCAATTAGAGAAAAAACCATCAATGCTGGCTTTGAGTTTGGTTGGCACAACCATAATTTTGAATTTGAGCCTTTAGCCGATGGGTCTTTGCCTATGACACATATTTTAGCCGGTGGCCCGAATGTAAAGTGGGAGATGGATGTGTCCTGGGTGGTCAAGGGGGGACAAGATCCAGCTGAATGGTTAACCAAATATCGTGATCGTATTTGTGCTGTGCATTTAAAAGATATAGCACCTCAAGGGGAATGCGAAGATGAAGATGGTTGGGCGGATTTCACCTACGGAACATTACCGTGGGGAGAGTGGTGGCCTGTGGTTCGTGCCACACCAGCGAATGCCTTTGTTATGGAGCATGATAATCCTAACGATTTATCTCGTTTTGCTAATCGTGCCTTAACTGGTGCAAAAGCCTTAGCTCAAGGAGTGAATGCATGAAAACCATTTTGAATGTTGGGGTGATTGGTTGTGGCAATATATCGGATAGTTACTTTTCTTTAGCGCCACAATTCTGCGGTTTCAAAATTGTCGCTTGTGCTGATTTAAACGTCGAGCTTGCTGCAATGAAAGCGCAAAAATATGGTATTGAATCTTATAGCGTTGAAGCATTATTAGCCTCTGAAGGCATTGATATTATTGTCAATTTAACAATTCCTGCTGCCCATTATGAAGTGAGTATGAAAGTACTTGAAGCAGGTAAACATGTTTATTCGGAAAAGCCTTTGGTTTTGAGTCTTGAAGAAGGGCAAAAAATGAAAGCGCTTTCACTTGAGAAAGGGCTCAAAGTGGGGAGTGCGCCAGATACCTTCATGGGCGGTTCTCATCAATTTGCCCGTCACTTATTGGATCAAGGGGAAATTGGCGATGTGTATTCTGGTACTTGTCATGTAATGAGTGCTGGAATGGAAAGCTGGCATCCCAATCCGGACTTTTTCTTTAAAGAAGGGGGGGGGCCGATTTTGGATTTAGGGCCCTATTACATTGCTAACTTGATTCAACTATTAGGTCCCGTGGATTCTGTCATTGCAAAAACAGTGATACCACGTAAGCAACGTAAAATCACCAGCCAACCAAGGGCGGGTGAGATGATAGAGGTAGAAACACCGACAACGATACATGCCATTTTGACCTTTAAAAATGGTGCCATTATTACCTTGGGGGCAAGTTGGGATGTACAAGCTCATCAACATGCCAATATGGAATTATATGGCAGTAAAGGGTCGCTTTATCTTCCCGATCCGAATCACTTTGGTGGCAAGGTTTCTCTTATTCAAGAGGGGCGTGAAGTGCCCTTGGATATGTGGAAGCATCCTTTTGGGGTACCAAATCAAATTCATGGCGAGTTCGCCAAAGCGAACTATCGTACTGCTGGTTTGGCGGAAATGGTGATGGCAATTCACATGGAGCGGGATCATATGTGTTCGCTGGACAGAGCATTGCATGGCGTAGAAGTCATGACAGCGATATTAGCGTCAGGAGAAAGTGGGCAGTCGATCAAAATGACCACTCACTGTGATCGACCAAGAGCACTTGACCCTGAGGCTGCAAAAGCCTTACTTGCAGCCTGTTTCTAGGAGGATATTATGCAAACTTTAAAAGGACCGGCGATTTTTCTTGCCCAGTTTGTGGGCGATGACGCGCCATTCAATAGTTTCGATGCTATTTGTGGCTGGGTGGCCTCTTTGGGTTATAAAGGCGTGCAAGTTCCAACTTGGGATAAACGTTTGATTGATCTAGAAAAAGCCGCTAACAGCCAAGCTTATTGCGAGCAATTGATTGCCACTGCGGCTAAACACGGTGTGGTTATTTCTGAATTATCCACCCATTTACAAGGTCAGTTGGTGGCGGTTCATCCAGCCTATGACGAGGCGTTTGACGGCTTTGCCGATCCTAGCGTACGGGGGAACCCAAACGCTCGCCAAGCCTGGGCTGTAGAGCAATTAAAAATGGCTGCCAAAGCTTCGCAGCGTCTTGGTTTGACCGAGCACGCCACCTTTTCCGGTGCGCTAGCTTGGCCGTATTTTTACCCTTGGCCGCAACGTCCAGCAGGCTTGGTAGAAGAAGCTTTTGCTGAGCTTGGCCGACGTTGGAAGCCGATTCTCGATGCTTTTGACGAAGCTGGCGTCGATCTATGTTATGAAATCCACCCAGGTGAGGATCTTCATGATGGGGTAACCTTTGAGCGATTTCTCGCCGAAGTAGATCATCATCCGCGAGCGAATATCCTCTATGATCCAAGCCATTTTGTGCTACAGCATTTGGACTATCTGGCCTTCATCGATCATTACCATGAGCGCATCAAAATGTTCCATGTCAAAGATGCGGAACTCAACTTAGATGGAAAGTGTGGTGTTTATGGTGGCTTCCAAAACTGGGTGGATCGCCCTGGGCGTTTTCGTTCCATTGGCGATGGACAAGTGGACTTTAAAGGCATCTTCTCCAAATTAGCTGCGTATGATTTTAAAGGCTGGGCAGTGTTGGAATGGGAATGTTGTTTGAAGCACCCAGAAGACGGTGCCCGTGAAGGCGCACAGCATATCCAAGACTTTATTATCCGTGTGACCGATAAAGCCTTTGATGATTTTGCAGATAGCGGAGTGGATGCACAGGCGAATCGTCGTATGTTGGGATTGGAGTAATACAATGACTGAAGCAAGCAAACGTCGTTTACGTCTTGGCATGGTGGGTGGTGGAGAAGGCGCTTTTATTGGTGAAGTGCACCGCTTCGCTGCTCGACTGGATGATCACTATGAGCTGGTGGCTGGAGCCTTATCAAGCCAACAAGAGAAAGCCGAACGCTCCGCTAGCGCGTTAGGTTTGGCTCGATCTTATGTGGACTTTGACGATATGGCTCGTCAGGAAAGTGAGCGAGAAGATGGTATCGAAGTAGTGTCCATTGTGACTCCCAATCACTTGCATGCGGCGGTGGCCATGGCGTTTTTAAAGCGTGGAATTCATGTGATCTGTGATAAGCCACTAACAGCAACTCTGGAGCAAGCAAAAGCACTGTATCAGGCTGCTGAAGATAGCCAAGCGCAGTTTTTATTAACCCATAATTACTCTGCTTACCCTATGGTTCGTGAGGCGAGGGCCATGGTAAAGGCTAGTAAACTGGGTAACATTCGCTCTATTCAAGTGGAATACGCACAAGACTGGCTGACGGAACCTTTGGAACAAACGGGTAATAAACAAGCTATGTGGCGTTCGGACCCAGCTCAATCCGGTATCGCTGGTTGTATGGGAGACATCGGCAGTCACGCCTATCAGTTAGCCTGCTTTGTTGCTGATACAAAAGCAGAGACAGTATTGGCGGATTTATCTCGTTGGGGAGAGGGTCGCCAGTTAGACGATGAGGCCAATATTTTGATGCGTTTCAACAATGGCGCCAAAGGTCACTTGTGGGCCAGTCAAGTGGCACCGGGAAATGAGAATGCCCTGCGCTTGAGGGTATACGGTGAGAAAGCTGGACTGGAATGGTCGCAAGAGTCGCCGAATGAGCTGATCTTTTCGCCGATAGGCTTGCCTCGTCAAAGCTTACGTCGTGGAAATAGTTATTTAAGTGATGCAGCTGCCAATACATCACGTATACCCGCAGGGCACCCGGAAGGTTATTTAGAAGCATTCGCAAACTTGTATCGCGAGTTTGCACAACAGCTTATTGATGATACTAGGTCCGATGATCTGCCAAGCTTGTCTGATGGTTTGCATGGCATGCGCTTTATAACTGCAAGTGTGCACTCTAGCCAAAATAATGGTGTTTGGACTCCGTTAACAGATTAGAGCACTCTTTCAGGAATAGGTGAAACCTTTTAGCCGCATTCTCTTTAAGCGGCTTTTTTTTGCTTGTTGTATACTCATCGTCAAATAGTTAATTAAGCAATAGAAAGAGAAGAAATATGGTCGGAACACAGGCGAATAACCCTTTGCATGGCGTGAAGTTGGAAAAAGTTGTCACAGATTTGGTTGAGCATTACGGGTGGGAAGAGTTAGCGATTCGCATCAATATTAATTGCTTTAAAAGTGATCCATCGGTGAAGTCCAGTCTAAAATTTTTGCGTAAAACACCCTGGGCGCGAGACAAGGTGGAAAGTCTATTTTTGGATACTTTCCATCGTTAGCAACAGACTCGATTTCTGCCTTCGTGCTTAGCTTGATAGAGTTTTTCATCTGCAGTACGAAGGAAATCGGTAAATTCATGCTCTTTTTGTAAGGAACTAATTCCGATACTTACGGTGAGTTTTATTGGTTCGTTATGGCTGAAGAAGGTTTCCTGCTCTATGGATTTTCTTACTGTCTCGGCCAGTTTATAGGCCTCTTCATCACTGATATTTTTTAATAGAGTAACGAACTCTTCACCACCTAAACGATAAACCTCTTTTACTTGAACCGATTTTATAAGTAGGTCTGCGACCTTATTAAGTACTGAGTCGCCAATATCGTGCCCATATTTGTCATTGATGCTTTTGAAATGATCAATATCAATCATGAGCATGTGGATGCTTTGAAAGTTTTTATAGATACCCCGAAAATCTGCTTTTAACGCGTGGCGATTTTTCAGGTTCGTTAGATCATCTTGTAAAGCGAGTGTATGTAGGAAGGCACTGGTTTTTTGCCGTTGCACTTCGTATATATGACAAACAAGCCAAATAGAGCAATAAACTAAGGTAAAGTTGAATATTGTCCTATAAGGCATGAAGACTTGAGTGTCAGTTCGAAAGAAAATAACCATCGCAGCTGATAGCACAATAATGGCGCTAAAAATGAAACCTTTTCTTAAACCAAATAAACTGTAGTACCAAAAGGGTAAGGCCAGTCCCCAATAGGTTGCTCCTGCTACCAACTCCATGACCGCAATAGACAGTAGAATATTAATGGTTAATGAAATCAGAAGGGTATAACTATGCCAAGGACGATATAAGCCATTAGATGACTTATAAAGGCAAAAGCCAGCAAAGACAGCCACGCTAAATTGAACAGCACCTAATCCAAACTTCTGTAACGTGATCATATTGAGTAAAAAATAGACGCTATTCAAAACACAAATTAACGCACTTAGAAATTTATGAAATTCTTCTGGAGAGACAGAGGAATGTGGGTATTGTCGTATACTCATTGGTGATTCACTTAAGCGATGTGGATATAAGGAATAGAACACTTAGTTTTTAGTGAATAAGGCCTACCTCAAACGGCTTCAGTAAAATTTGTTGACCCATAATGCACTACATTTCGACCTTTATGTTTTGCAGAGTAGAGGTTTTTATCTGCAATTCGTAAAAACTCTCTGAAGGATTGTCCTTGTTGAAGTTGGGCAATGCCAATGCTGACGGTGATTTGTATGTTTTTGTGGTGAGTTCTGAATACTGTTTTCTCAACCGTTTTTCTTATGTCTTCTGCAAAGTTAAATGCTTGTACAGATGTGTGTTGTTTTAGTACCAGAAGAAATTCTTCTCCACCGATACGATAAACATGACCATTATCAGTGCAGTCGCGTAATAACTCCGCCATTTCAACCAGTACCGAATCACCAACATCATGTCCAAATTCATCATTAACACTTTTGAAATGGTCGATATCAATAATTAATAGGCGGGTTTCTTCCTGCTCTTCTTCTTGAAATGGATCGACAGGTTCTTTATTAAATTCGTCAAAAAATAATTTCAATGCATGGCGGTTTTGTGCACCAGTTAATGGGTCTTGGAATGCCATTTTTTCTAGCAATACGCCACTTTTGGCATATTGCGTTTCATATAAGAAGCAAACGGAATAAGACAAGAAATAAGCCAGTATAAAATTTAGGACAGATCGGTAAGGAATGAAATCTTCTGTATCTGATTTTATAAAGAGAATAAAGATGGCCGGTATGGAGAATAGAATAGTATAAAAAAGCCCCTGTTTTAGGCCTTTAAGCAGACAATATAAAGGCGGTAAAACAAGCAACCAATAGATAGAGCCCGCTCTTAAGTCGGCAGAATAAAATGCAAAGAAGACGCATAAGGTTAGTGAAAGAACTAACATGTGGCTATGCCATTTTAGTATCTTTCCTTTCTGAGCAGATTTAAAAAAGTATAGGTTAAAAAGGCCAAAAACTGCATCGGCAGCACCAATAGAAATTTGGTTCAAGACGACAAGATTAACAAAGCAGTAGAACATCATAATCACACCCGTTACTAAGCTTAGCCACTTATGTAAGGTGTCTCGAGTTTCTGAAAATAAATTTGTCTGAGTGGTCATCTTTTTACTTTTTTAAGTATGTAAAATAATCAATAGTGGTGACTAAGCCGACATATTCTCTCTTAAAAATATAGATGAGTTAGATTTATTTAAGTAACAATTTGTTACCGATGGCTATGAAGTCGTCTGCTGCATTGATTAATGACTGAGCAGTTAATGATTCAACACCGTAGACTTCTACTCTAGTCTGGTATTTCTCTCTTAGAGTTTTGGCCAAAATATCGAAGTCGCCGTCACCGGAAAGTAGTACCAGTACATCACTGTCTTTACCGTGTTCTATACCATCGATGGCGATACCCACATCCCAGTCGCCTTTTGCCGATCCATCAGAACGTTGAATAAAAGGCTTCAATTTCACTTCAAAGCCAATCGCTCTTAAGATATTTTGAAATTGGCGTTGTTTTTCATCACCTCTGTCTATGGCGTAAGCAATCGCTTTGACAACATTGCGGCCCTCTGTGGCCTGCTGCCAAAACGTGTTGTAATCGAAAGAGCGTCCAAATACTTGTCTGGTGGTGTAATAAACATTTTGAACATCGACTAAAATCGTCACATTTGTCATGGTATTCCTAGGCGGTATTGATGAGAAATAGATTGGGAATAGAGCACGTTACAAGTATTCCAATTGAAAAGAAATCATAAAATTGGAGAAAAAGGGACGATAATTTTAAAAGTATCCCCATTATTTTTTTAAGACACATTTTATTGAATAACGGAGTGTTTATATATGTCTGGGTTTGAACCTGATAATCGCTTTAGGCATTTAACGCCTCGCGAGGAAAATGCAAAAAGTAATGTGGTGATTGCTTATATTTTTATGCTATTAGGAATTTTCACCGGCGTTTTTTGGTTCATCGGTGCCATCTGGGCGATGGTGAAAGTAGATGAAGCACGAGGAACACTTTTTGACGACCATTACGCCAATATAATTGGTACTTTTTGGTGGGGCATCTTTTGGAGTGTAATTGGCGTCATACTGGCGTTCTTTTTTATCGGTTATATCTTATTGTTTTTTATTTGGGTGTGGTCGATTTTTAGAATGGTGAAGGGCATTGCTAGAGCAACGTCTAATCAGTCCTTCCGAGAAACGTTTAAGCCTTTTTAGTTGTCTATTGCTCATCATAGTCCTCACTCACTGACTGTATAGTGCAGGCAGTGAGCTTTTCTCACATAGTCGCCTTAGTCATTGGACAAGGTCATTGTGCTGTCTTTATAAAGCGTATTTTGTCTTGCCATTAACGCAAGCTCTTTTAAGCTGATCGCTGAAGAAGGTGATATTGCTAGGCTCAATTGTTGTGGCTGCTTTAAAAATGCCATTAATGTCTCAGCAATGTGTTTCGCTTCTTTTGAATCTTCTGCTGCAAGGCCCAATGCTTGGCTTGCATATTTCAACTCTTTTAGTTGAATGGTGCTTGATTTATGCAATAGGTCTGATTGAGCAAATAGGTGTTCTGCTAATCCTGATTCTACAAACTTGATCTTTATTGAATGGAGTTCAATCGCGTCCCCGTAAATAATGGGCAATGCTTCAGGTTGACCCATTGCCAGAGAGGCAAGCATATCTGAGCGAAAGTTGGACATAGTGATGGTTTTATCTAATAGGCTGATGTTTGAAAATAAAGACAGTTTACCTACGTCTTTTATATCTAACTTGAATTGAGATGTGACGTTTTCATTGTCAATCTTGGAAGTAAAAGAACCTTTGCCTAATAAGGTATCGATATTGGCTGCATTCATTAGTCTACGAGTATCACGTGACAAACTGCCGATTGGACTTTCTTTGATCCAGAAATCAATATCGAGATCAGGGTATTTAATAGGGTAACTATTTAAGGAAATCCTTGCGAAGCGTAACCAGGGTGAGTATTCATTGCCAAAGCTCACGTTTTCTAAGGATGGCGTTAGGGTAAATGGGTCTAAATGAATGCTTTCGTAATGAACAAGGGGAGCCAATCCTGAGAGTTCTAACTGCTCTTGTATTTTTTTCTCGGCATATTGTGCTCCAAAGTGCTGTACAAGATAGACGATAAAAATAGCCGCGCAGGAGAGTAAAATAAAGTAGGTTATGGCTTTGCCAAGTATGTTTTGGAGCTTTGGAGAGATATTCAATTTTAAATCCATTGATAAAACATTGTAAGTAAAAGAAAAACGAAAACTTTTCGTCCGATTTCTAGGCTGAGATATTATCGGAAAGTGCGTACTATAGACACACAGCGGTTAATTTTTCTTTATTGGTCAACTAGGAGTGCGTTATTTCATCTTTGATTCCCTCACAAGAGGATTTATGGTTTTTGCCTTTAGGCGGCACCGGTGAAATTGGTATGAACATGAACCTATATGGCCATGATGGCCAATGGTTAATGGTCGATTGCGGTGTGTCTTTTAATGAACCATTAACGCCTGATGATCTGCGTACTTCCGAAATCGTTTGTGCAGACCCACGTTTTATTAGTGAGCAAAAAGAGCGCTTAGCCGGCATTGTTATTACTCATGCCCATGAGGATCATGTTGGCGCTTTGCCATTTTTGTGGCGGCGTTTCAAATGTCCGGTTTACACCACAGCGTTTACGGCAGAAGTTTTACGCCGTAAATTGGCTCAAGTGGGTTTAACGGATCAAGTGCCCATTATTGAAGTGCAAGAAAACGAAACCAAAAAGATTGGCGTGTTTAATGTCAAATGGTTGGAACTGACACACTCGGTTCCAGAGCCTTATGCGATGACTATAGATACGCCAGCGGGTCGTGTTTTTCATACGGGTGATTGGAAAATCGATAAAAAACCGATGTTAGGTGGTGCGTTTTCCCCCGCAGCCTTTCAAGCGTTAGCCAAAGAAAACATCCTTGCTATGGTCTGTGATTCAACGAACGCACTTAAAGAGGGTTTTTCACCTTCAGAAAGCGATTGTTACAAAGGTTTATTGAGTACCATTGCAGCGGAAAAGAATCGTGTGGTGGTGGGGTGTTTCAGTAGTAATGTGGCGCGATTAGTAGCGCTTGGAAAAATAGCAAAGGAAACAGACCGTTACCTTGCTTTGATTGGTCGATCGCTGATAAACATGGTGAGTGCGGCTCGTGTAACAGGCCATTGGCCGGATGATTTGCCTATTATCGACGCGGCGCATCTCGGTTATTTGCCCAGAGAAGAAGTCTTGGCTGTGGTGACGGGAAGCCAAGGGGAGCCAAGGGCGACCTTGAATCGCTTAGCCGCGGACAATTGTTTTGATTTGAATTTAGAAGCCGATGATTTGGTGATTTTCAGTTCGATGCGTATTCCTGGTAACGAACAAGCCATTGATCGGTTGGTCGAGCAGTTTAAAGGTCGAAAAATACGTACCTTGCAAGCTCATGAAACGGATTTAACCATCCATGTGAGCGGGCACCCTTGTCGAGGTGAGCTAAAGCAACTCTACACTTGGGTGCAACCGCAAGTAGCGATTCCTGTGCATGGTGAGCCGCAGCACTTAGAAGCGAATGGTGAAGTCGCGAAGCTGAGTCATGTACCCAGTCAGTTAGTTGGCCGCAATGGTGACTTATATCAACTGGCGCCAAAGGTTAGTGTTCGTCGACAGCAGGTAAAAGTCGGTCGCATCGCACTCCTTAGATAACGAGAGTCTGATCAGGAATTATATTAGACCTTCTTTTTGGGCTTGGCTTTCGAAAATGGAGGCTCCCTGTTCAACTAAGAGGTTTTTTAAGTTGTTCACAGGCAGTGATAAGTAACCGTCTTTACGACTGATGACATTATATTGCCTCTGCATATTAAGTTCGGCTATTGGCACTTCTTTTAGGTACTGACCGGATGTAATTGGAAAGCTTAAATTGCGTCTTGAGATGAAACTAAGCAGGTCGGTTTGCATGATAACGGATGGAATCATCAATAATAAGTTGGTTTCAATCTGCACCTCTGGTTTGGGTAAGTTGTTTAGTTCAAAGGCTCGGTCTAACCATTGTCGGCTCATAACAGATGGCGGTGCTAACACCCATTTGTGCTGACTTAATTTCTGTAAACTAATATCTTCTTGGAACACTTTATGAGAACTATTGGCCACGACGACCATGGTGTCTTGGTAGAAAGGAATCCATTCAAAATTTTCGTGTAAATCTGCATTTAATCCAATAACTAAGTCAATTTCACGTTTCTCTAGCTGTTCGTACAAAAAGTCGGTTTGTCCTATTACCGCCTTTAACTGCACATCAGGAAAGTTTTTTGTCAGTATTTTCGTGATGGGTAATATCAAGTGATGTGCAGCCGTAGGAACAACACCAAGCTTAATTTGCCCATGCTCACTGGTATCGAATTCTTTAATTTCTTTAACGATATCGTTGGCGCTGTTGAGTATTTTGTGGGACCGCAGAAGGAGAAGTTCACCAGAAGGGCTGAGTTTTATGTTTCGGCCATGTTTAATAAAGAGCTGGGTATTTAGGTTCCTTTCTAAGCGGCGGACACTTTCGGTTAAGGCGGGTTGTGTTTTATGGAGCTGAGCTGCGGCCTTACCAACATGGCCTAATGTGGCAATACATTGGAAGTAGTAGAGGTCACGTAAGTCTAATTGATCAAATATATTTATCATTTTGAAAAAAATAACGATTAGTATTTATCGATGATATCGAATATTAATTCGTAAATACAGCTTAAAGAGATATACCTTTTTGCTGCTAAACTTATAAAAATAACTTTTAAAAAAGGTCACACCATTATGTCTTTATTTAAAACAGTCCTCGCAGGAGCAGTATTGTCATCTGCTGTTGTCTCTATAGGCGTTAGTGCTGCAGATTATCCCACTCACCCTATCACTATGGTTGTACCTTATGGTGCAGGTGGAACAACGGATATTTCTGCCCGTAAGCTTTCCAGCTTAGCGGAAGCGGAGCTTGGGCAACCTATCGTTGTTGAGAACCGCCCAGGTGGTAGCGGAACTAACGCTATGCGTTCTGTTGCCAAAGCAAAAAACGATGGTTACACACTCATCGCAACAACGTCTTCTCCTTTGTTTGTTACGCCGGCCGTTCGTCCAGTTGGCTATGACTCTGTCAAAGACTTTACACCGATTCTAAATTACTCAGGTCCATATCATGGCGTGTTGGTGCAAGCCGATAGCCCATATAAGTCTTTTAAAGAATTAATGGCGGCCGCTAAGTCTGGCAAATCCATTAGCTACGGCACGGCGGGTGCAATGGGTGGACCGCATTTGTCCTTTGAATTGATTGCTCGTGAAACCGGAGCCAAACTTAAACATGTACCTTTTAATGGTGCGGGATCGGCAACAGCGGCATTGTTAGGTGGTCATGTAGATGTGGCTCTTGTACCTGCATACCGTGATTTGGTTTTGGATTCAAAACTTAGATTATTGGGCGTGTTAGATGACAGTCGTGACCCAGACTTTAAATCCGTTCCAACTCTAAAAGAAGCTGGATACGATGTTGAATTTCCATCTGTGGTTGGTGTCATGGCGCCAGCAGGAACAGATCTTAAAATCGTTGCCAAGCTTGAAGCGACTTTCACAAAAGTTGCTAAATCCGATGAGTTTAAAGCCTTCATGACCAAGCTAAATCAGCCAGTTAGGGTAATGTCGGGCAAGAAACTAGGTGAAACGATCAAGGCTAATCTTGAGACTTTTCGTCAAGTTGCTAAAGAGTTGAGTCAGAAGTAATGAGTTTGTACATTTCAAAGCTATTGGCAAAAAGTGGCTTGCAGTCACTTATTTGTCTGATGTTAGCTGTTTTCGCCGGGCTGGGACTTTGCTTGCTTGATTCGCAAGTGCAAGTGTTTAGCTTTGGTGATTCTTCATTCGATGCGCGGTTTTTTCCGCGCATCGTACTTGTTCTCATTGTTGTTTTGGCTTTGCTGTCTGGCATGGCTAGGGCGAAAAAAATGGATGAGCCAATTGGTTCGTTCGTTGGATGGGCGCGGGTGTTTCTTGTTGTTGGGGTTATAAGCTTGGCACTATGGTTTATGCCGAGTGTTGGTTTTTTACTTAGCTCATTTGTGGTCGCTAGTGTGACGGCGTTTATCCTTGGTGAGCGAGATATTAGGCTATATGTTGGCCTCCCTCTTCTTATTGCTGCAATCGTAACCTTTGGGGCCCAATATGGCCTCACCATTCCTTTACCATAATCCTGTAGGTGGAGCTTTATTAACATGTTACTTGATGCTTTGAATGCATTAATGGATATCTGGGTATTGGTTGCCGCTGTTGTTGGGATCGTAACGGGTATTATTATTGGCGCGATTCCAGGGCTTGGGCCGACTATGGCCATTGCTCTCTTGATTCCAGTTACTTTTACTATGCCGCCCATACCAGCGATTACCTTGTTACTTGGTGTGTATCAAGGTGCTATTTTCGGTGGTTCAATCTCTGCCATTTTATTAAATGTACCTGGTACGCCTTCTTCTGCTGCGACGGCCATTGACGGCCATGCCATGGCGAAAAGAGGAGAGGGCGGACGTGCTTTACGTATTGCGCTGTATGCCAGTGTAGCGGGCAATATATTCAGTTGTCTCGTTTTGATTGTACTGGCGGAACCACTTGCCTCCATGGCGTTGAACTTTGGCCCAGCTGAAATGGCTGCGCTGATGTTTTTTGCCCTTCTTGTTATTGTCTTGTTCGGTGGTGGGGTTCGTTTAGATGCGGCTTTGATGGTGTTATTAGGCGTGTTTGCTGGCATTGTAGGGTTAGACCCTATAGAAGGTACACCCCGTTTTACCTTTGAAAGTTTTGCGATGGAGAATGGTTTGCAGCTAATTCCTGTATTGGTTGGGCTGTTTGCTATGTCTGAAGTGTTTCTGAAGTTATTTGAACGTCGTAGTGAAAATCAAGGGGAGATGGATATACCGGAAATCTTGCCAAGCAAGGTGCGCTTTATTGATATGTGGCGCATGCGTGCGACGCTGCTTTGGTCATCTTTGATTGGTACTTTTGTAGGTATTTTGCCTGGTATTGGTTCAACTGTCCCTGCGTTTATGAGCTATAGCTTAGCGCGAGCTCGTTCAAAACAGCCGAAAAAATTTGGTAATGGAGCGGATGAAGGTATTGCGGCTCCAGAGGCGGCCAATAATGCGGTAACGGGTGGAGCGCTGATACCAACATTAGCTTTGGGTATTCCGGGCGATGCCGTGACGGCGGTTATTCTTGGTGCCTTTATGTTGCAAGGGTTAGCACCGGGGCCTTTTTTATTCCGTGATTATGGACTTGAAGTGTATGCCATCTTTGAAGCCCTGATCTTGTCATCGATTCCAACAATTATTTTTGGTTTGTTACTGTTTAAAGTGGCTGTTCATGTCATACGTATTCAGCCGCGTCATTTGTTTCCAACTATTACTATTTTGGCATTATTAGGTGCCTTCTCCGTAAACAATAGCCTGGTGGATGTTTGGGTCATGCTGGGAGCTGGTTTTGTTGGGTTCCTTTTGCGTCGAGGTGGTTTTCCATTACCTCCGCTGCTTATTGGGTTAATTCTTGGCACACCTCTCGAACAGAGTGTGCGTCAGGCATTGCTGACCAGCAATGGCAGTTTGGATATCTTTTGGCACTCAAACATTGCTTTATCAATATTTGGTTTAACAGCGGCCAGTATATTGATCAGTGTGGTGATTTCAGTGTTAAAAAATAAGCGTCAAAAAGGATCGTCTGATGCCTGATTCTGATTTCATCCTATGTGATAGCCACATGCATGTTTTTAGCCATGATGAGGTAATCCAATCTTCTAAATATGTCGCGCCTGCTAAAGATCTGTCCGATTTCATTGTAGAAGCAACTACAAAAGACATGGGTCGAGCTGTGGTGATACAAGCATCTATTGATGGAACGGACAATTCTAGGTTGCTAGAGACGCTGTTGCATCACGATCAATTGTCGTTACGTGGAGTCGCTATGATTGATGAGCAAAGTGGCGATCTTGAAACACTTGCCCGTGCTGGAGTGCGGGCACTGAGGATTCAAGATAGGACGCGGCTTGGTATTAATGATCTAGATCGCTTGCCAGAGCTTGCAGCGAAAGGCGCTGAAGTGGATTGGCATGTGGAGATTAATACTGAACCGGCTCGCTACGAACGCCTGAGATCGCTTTTGGATAGGCTTCCTGCTGGCCAATCGGTCGTACTCGATCATTTTGGACATTGCGATCCACTTAACCTAGAGCAACGCACTCAGCTATGTCGTTTGCTTGACACGGGGCGAGTATGGATCAAGCTGGCGCCGACTCGGGTGAGCCAGCAAGTTGGTCGCTACCAAGATTTAACCTCCATCGTTCAGACTTTAGCGGGTCAGTATACGGAGCGTTGTCTGTGGGGCAGTGACTGGCCTCATGTGATGACGGCGGAACCTTTACCCAAAACGACTGATATGCTGAATTTTTATAAAGATGTGCTGACGACTGAACAGTTTATTGCCTGTTTCAGTCGCAACCCAGCCACGCTTTATCGATTTTAGATAGCACAAAGCGCGGTTGCGTTTAAAGGAATCGAATGTCTCATTCTTCTAATTCAACTCATCAAGACAAAGTGCTGGAAGCTTGGCAGCAACGCATGTTGGTTAATTCGCCAAACCCTAACCCTAATAAGGAATGGTTGTCACAAGTGGAAGAGGCGCCATTATTTCCTGAATTAGCGATTGTCGATGCGCATCATCATCTATGGGATCGCTCTGGCTTTCGGTATTTATTGGAAGAATACGTGGATGACATCGGCTTTAGTGGCCGCAATGTGGTGGCTTCTGTCTTTGTGCAATGTCGCTCTATGTATCGCCAAGATGGGCCAGAGAAGATGAGGCCAGTTGGAGAAGTGGAGTTTGTCCGTGGCATAGCTGCGCAAGCTCGTAGTGGTTATTACGGCAAAACAGAAGTGGCAGCGGCCATTGTCGGTGGTGCGGATTTGTTATTAGGGCGAGAAGTCGCGCCTGTACTCGATGCCATGCAAGAAGCCGGAGGGCATTTGTTTAAAGGCGTGCGAACGCCTGTTGCCTCCCACCCTGACCCCGTTATTCGTTCCAACCCTGTGCCAGTGCCTGAAGGGCTTATGCTCACAAAGGCGTTCATCGCTGGGGCAGAGCAGTTAGTACAGCGAGACTTGTTATTGGATTTGTGGGTATATCAAACCCAATTGACGGAAGTGGCGAGGCTGGCCCAAGCCCAACCTGAGTTACGCATTGTTATTAACCATGCGGGTGGTCCATTAGGTCTTGGATCTTATCAGTTTGATCGCGATCGGCATTTTGCTGATTGGCGAGCTGCGCTTACTGAATTGGCGGATTGCCCTAATGTGTTTATTAAATTGGGTGGGTTCGGTATGCCGATAATGGGGTTTGAATTCCATTTAAAATCGCGTCCGCCTTCTTCTATAGAGCTGGCTAGTTGTATCGCTCCTTATATCAACACTTGTATTGAGCTGTTTGGTCATGAGCGTTGTATGTTCGAGAGTAATTTTCCTGTCGATAAGGGGAGTTATTCCTATGGCGTGTTGTGGAACGCCTTTTGTCGAGTCGCTGAGCACTGGAGTGTTCAAGCACGCAACCAAGTGTTTCAGGCAACCGCAAGTTGTCTGTATCAAATTGATAGGAAAGAGTGATTTTAAAAAGAGTTCTGCTACAAGGTAATACCGTAAAAAATGGGCAGTAAATGATGTCATTCGCTGCTTGGTTATTCACATAAAATAAATCTAAAAGGTGAAACATGAAAAAAATGAAACCGACTTCCGTGATTTCTGCTTTGGTGTTGGCGACGTCACTGTCTGCATCATTAAGCTTTGCAAGCGAATACCCAGATAAAACGATCGATGTGGTGGTGGGCTATTCTGCTGGTGGCGGAACCGATGTCATGGCTAGAACGATTGCAACGCATTTGGAAGACTATCTTGGAAAAGACGCCGCGGTGGTGGTGAAAAATCACCCAGGTGCTGGCGGACAAATTGGTTTTACAAAAGTGGCGACTGCCGATGCAGATGGTTATACCCTGGGGACGATGAACCTGCCAGCGGCATTAGCTCTAACCTATGACCGTAAGGCAGACTACAATGCAGAAAGCTTTACGTGGTTGGCGAATTTTGTCTCTGATCCTAATACCTTGGTGGTGAGCAAAAAGTCAGGTATCACTTCTGTTGAGCAATTAATTCAGGTTGCTCAGGATAAGCATGGGGCGATGACAGTGGGGTTGGCGGCACTGGGTGGTAATGATCACTTTTCAGCCATTCAGTTTGCGAAAGCGGCCAATATTAAGTTAACGCATATTCCGTTCAAAGGTGCTGCTATGGCGCGTACTTCCATTTTGGGTGGGCACGTCAATATGGGCACTATGGCTTTTAGTCAAACGGTCGGTTTCGATGATGAGTTACGCGTGTTAGCTGTTCTGTCTGATAAACGCTTGCCTCAAGCGCCAAATATCCCAACGGGCAAAGAGGTAGGCTACAATGTTGTTATGGGCTCTTATCGTGGCTTGGTTGCTCCTGCCGGTCTACCAGATGCGACTCTTAAAAAATTAAGAGCATCGTTAGATAAGCTGTCAACAGACCCTGAATTTCTAGCAGATATGAAAAAGCGTGGCACGCCAGTTCAATATACTAGCGGTGTTGCCTATGAAGCGTTGGCGGAAGAGCAGAACGCAATCGCTAAAAAAATCTGGCAAGAAACGCCTTGGAAGTAAATTGTTGTGAAAACTAAACGAGGGGGAGGGCAATCTTGACCCTCGTTTTATACTTTCATTCTTCTTTAAGATGCTGCATTGGCTCGTGGGATGCCATGTAAGCCGCACTGTTCGGCCAAATGATTATGTAACTCTTCGATAATGACTTTTCGAGGGTTGGTGATGCGTTCCACAATGCCTATTTTTCGTGAAATCTGTGGGGAACCAAATTCAATTTTCTTCAGGCTGGCCATTTCCGGTTCTTGAAGAAACATATGCGGCACGACACTTATGCCCAAGCCACTACGCACGCAAGTAATGAGTGCATTAATAGTGTCTACTTCAGCGACGTCATTGGTAATGACTCCCAAAGCGGAAAGCTCTGTATCAATCACATTGGCCAAGGGCACCGCACTTTTGAAGCGAATAAAGGGGGATTCGTTGAGCATGTCTTTCAGTGGTAGCACTTTCATATCCTCTGGCAAAACCACCCAAAGTGGTTCGTCTAAAAATGGCTGCCAATTCAAATGCTGAGGAATACTAATATGTTCCGCAATGATGGCGGCATCCAAATGACCTGAAGCCACATCTGAAACCAGTTGTGAAGAAAGACCGATACGCAGGTTTGTTTTTAAATCAGGGTATTTTGAACGCATTTTGACCATGGCTCCCGGTACCACATTCACCGCGCTTGAACGCACTGAACCAATCATTAAGGTGCCAGAGATTAGATCCCCTCGAAGTGACGACTTCGTATCTTCTTCCAATCGAATGATCTTGCTTGCCATTTCAACCACTTCTAAACCTTGTGGTGTGAAAGTAGGTGGTCGAGTGCTTCGATCAAATAACTCGGTTCTAAGTTCTTGTTCTAATGAAACTACTTGCTGACCAACTGCCGCGGCTGTCAGATTTACTCTTTCTGCAGCTTGAGAAAAAGTGCCGTACTTTTGGATAGCGAGCAAAGTTTTTAAATGCCTAGTGTTCATATATAAAGAAAACCTTTAGTAAAGGTAAAATATTATTCGATATATTAAATTAAATCTTTTTTGTAGTCTATTTGCATTAGGTTTTAAGCGTTTTTACTAAATGTTAAGACGTTTTTTAATAACAGTTTTTCTAAACGATGATAAAAACAATATGACAACAAAAAATATCCTTGTTACAGGCCCTAGCTTGGCGCCTAGTGCAACCAAATTTTTAGAAGAAAAGGGTTATACCCCTATTCATACTCCTCCTTACGCAGACAGCGATGTGATTGCCAGTTTGCTCCGTGAAACGCAAGCAGTCGGTATTATTTCCCGTATGGGTCGCTTGGATGCCGATACCCTTGATGCGGGTCTTCCTCATTTAAAAGTTATTGCTAAGCACGGTGTTGGTGTGGATAACATCGATATCGAAGCCGCGGCGCAACGTAACATTCCGGTTGTGGTTGCGACGGGGGCAAATGCGGTATCTGTGGCAGAGCACTCTATTGCGTTGATGCTTTCTACAGTGAAGCGAGTGTTGCCTCTAGATAATAGTCTTCGAGCAGGACGTTGGGAAAAACCTGGGTTCTCTGGTGTTGAACTGGCGAATAAAAATATGGGTCTTTTTGGTATGGGGGCAATCGCTCAAGCTACCGCGAAGATGGCGAAAGGCTTCGGACTGAATTTATTTGGTTATGACCCTTATGCTAATGATGCTGTGTTTGCTGAATATGGCGTGACTCGCTGTGACACCATTGAAGCCTTGCTAGAGAAAAGCAATGTGCTAAGTCTACATTGCCCACTAACTGAGCAAACTCGCGAGATTATTAATGCCGAGAATATTGCTCGTATGCCAAAGGGCAGTTACATCGTCAATACGGCTCGTGGTGGTTTGATCGATGAGGCCGCTTTAGTTGCCGCAATTCAATCCGGTCATCTTGCTGGTGCAGGGCTTGATACTTTCGCAGTAGAGCCACCAACAGCGGATCACCCATTCCTAAAAGAAGACGCCATTGTTGTGACCCCTCATATTGGTGGTGTCACAACGGAAGGCAGTACTCGAGTCAGTGAAGATGCCGTCGCTGGTGTCGTGGCGATTGCCGAAGGTGACCGCCTACCAGCACATCGCATTATTAACCGCAAATTGTTAGCAGATTCAGCACAGTTTGTGCAGCAAGGAGAATAAAAATGTCTATTGGTTTTCAAATATTGAAACGTGAGCGCAAAGCCTCAGAAGAAATGATTAAAGCCTTTACGGGACTTCCTGTAGCGAATGTTTCTGACTCAATGAACCGTGTTTTTGCTGCGGGCCCGACACTTCGTCCAATGCACGCATCTGGCGCGATGATTGGTTCTGCCATCACAGTGAAATCTCGTCCAGGTGATAACTTGATGCTGCATAAAGCCATTGATATGGCGGAGCCAGGTGATGTGATTGTGGTTGATGCTGGTGGTGATTTAAGCAACGCCTTGATGGGTGAACTTATGTTGGCTCACGCTATTAATCGTGGTGTTGCAGGCTTTGTTCTTAACGGTGCTATCCGTGACTTGGATGCTTTCGTAGAAACGAATCTGCCGACATTTGCAGCAGGTGTAACGCACCGTGGTCCATATAAAGATGGCCCTGGTGAAATCAATGTACCGATCAGTATTGATGGCATGGTCATTAACCCAGGCGATATCGTGATTGGTGATTGTGATGGTGTTTTAGCTGTGCCACTAGATCACGCTGAAGCTATTCTCGCCAGCACAATGGAAAAACAAGACAAAGAAGTAAAACAAATGGCCGCAATCAACGCCAGAACGAATGACCGTAGCTGGGTTGATGTTGCTCTTAAAGAAAAAGGCTGCAAATTCCCAGAATAAGCAGCAAGTTTTTAGCTAGCCATTTAATGTTAAGTGGCTAGCTATTGGCGTGTTTAAGTCTTAGGAAAGACTTAAACAACAGAAAGGGGGATTGCCCCTCGACTAAACCTAAAATCTCCGGAGAAGACGCATGTTCAATTATAAAAAGAAAGTTGCGCTTATGAGTGCCTTATTATTCGCATCGGGTGCTGCATTAGCTGAGTACCCAGAAAAACCGATTACTTTAATTGTTGGGTTCTCAGCAGGTGGTGGCACAGACGTTATGGCGCGTAATGTTGCACCTTATGTTGAAAAGTACCTAGGTAATGATGCAAGCATTGTAGTGAAAAACATGCCTGGTGCCAGTGGTCAAATAGGTATTACTGAAGTGGCTCATTCTGATCCTGATGGTTACACCATTGGTACGTACAACCTTCCTGGTATGATGGCACGTACATTGGATCGAAAAGCTAAGTATACAGCGGACAGTTTCACCTTTCTTGCCAATATCGTTAGTGATCCAAACGTGATCGTGACATCTAAGAAGTCCGGCATCACTAGTGTTCAACAATTGATTGAAGCAGCTAAGAAAGCCCCTCGCTCTATTACTGTTGGTATGTCTAGCCTTGGCGGTGATGATCACCTTGGTCTAACCAAATTTCAAAATCTTACCGATACCCAATTCACTATCATTCCTTTTAAAGGCTCTTCCGCTGCACGTACTGCCATCCTAGGTGGACACGTTGCTGCCGGTGTTTTGAATATTTCAGAAGTGGCGGCTTTTAAAGATGAGCTTAATGTCATTGGTGTGGCGAAAGCGAAGCGTTCTGAGTTTGCTCCGGATGTCAAAACCTTTAAAGAGCAAGGTGTAGATTTTTATAACGGTGCATTGCGTGGTTTTGTTGCACCAGCAGGTTTGCCAAAAGATGTGGAGCTAAAACTACTTGAGGCGTTTTCTCAAGCAGCGAGTGATCCTGAAATGTTAGCTAAAATGAGGGCGACGGCTAATCCAGTCGAAGCGTCTATCGGCCCTGATTTTAAAAAGCTAAATGGTGAACTGTATAAATTAGCGAAACAAGTGTGGGAAACCACACCTTGGAAATAACGTATACCGTGCGGAGGATTACCTCCGCACAATTATTTACCTAATAGGTAGTGGCTTGTGATGAATAATAACAATACAAAACCATTGTTGCGGCCGATGATAGTAATTGCATTCTGCATTTTTATTGCATCAGCTGCGTTCCTCATTCCAGCATTGAAGTTGACAGGTAATGCTTCGTTGTTACCCGTTGCTATGCTGATCGCTTTAATGGTGTTGTCTGTCATTTTAGTTGTGACTGACATTAGAAAGGCTCGAACTAATACCGAGCCACATAAACCGGCTCTGCAATCGCCAGGACGTGTATTTGGCGCGTTGTTGTCCGTTTTTGTATTTGTCACCAGTGTTGATTTTTTCGGGTTTTATCTGACTACGGCTATTTTTGTGCCGCTAGCGGCGTATCTTTTTGGTTGTCGAAGCCTAAAAGTGCTAGTGGCAGCGGATGTTATTGTGGTTGCAGGTATTTATTTGATCTTTGGTATGGCGATGGCTAAAGATTTCCCGATGGGTTCTATTTGGTAGAGGTGACAGATTATGTATATGGATCTTATTTCAGCTCTTCCGAGCGTACTCACGTTAGATAACTTTTTTGCCATTGTGATCGGGGTTTTATCCGGTATCGCAGTGGGTGCTATGCCTGGTCTTAGTGCGACCATGGCTATCTCTGTTTTGGTGCCTTTTACATTTGGTCTAGACCCATTAGTGGCGTTGGGCTTGATGGCCGGTATTTATAATGGGGCCATGTATGGTGGTGCAATCCCAGCCGTCTTGTTACGTATACCTGGCACTCCTGCGGCGGTAGCAACCAGCTTTGATGGTTACCCTATGGCTCAGCAAGGTCGTGGCGGTTTCGCATTGCAAATTGCGGTGGTTTCTTCTGCAATTGGCGGTATTGCTAGTGCGTTGGCTTTGATGTTACTTGCGCCACCATTGGCAAAAGTCACGCTACTATTTGGCCCATCAGAAGTCTTTTGGATCGCTGTATTTGGTTTGTGCAGTATTATCTTTTTGCTAGGTGAAAGCCCAATAAAAGGTTTGATTAGTGCGTGCTTTGGGATTTTTGTCTCCATGGTTGGTGCAGACCCTATTACCAGTGAAGACCGTTTTACGTTTGGACAACTGGAGTTACTGGATGGTATCAACATGGTTATTTTGTTGGTTGGCCTTTACGCTATGCCACCAGTAATCGATTTGCTTGAGCAACCACTAGATACCAAAGAAGCGGGCAAAGCGCTTAAAACGGAATCGTTACTACGCAGCTTACCTAAGATGTTTCGTTTCTGGAAAACCTGGTTACGCTCATCTCTAATCGGTGTATGGATTGGTATTTTGCCAGGTGCCGGTGGTTCAATGGCGGCGTTCATGTCATACAATGAAGCGCGTCGTGCCAGTAATAACCCAAGCGAGTGGGGTCAAGGTGAACCTGAAGGGGTCGCAGCCTCTGAAACCGCCAACAATGCTGATACGGCATCTGCTCTTATTCCTGCTTTGACACTAGGTATTCCTGGTACAGCAGTCGCCGCCGTTATGCTCGGTGGTCTGTTGGTGCACGGTTTACAGCCTGGGCCAATGTTATTCCGCGATAATCCGGACATTGTTTTCGGCTTTATGTGGCAGTTCTTGTTCGGTGCTATTTTGTTGATTTTCCTTGGTGGTTCCTTAGCAACAAATAGCTTCTCTCATCTATTAAAGCTTCCTCGTCCAGTATTAGGGGCCATCATCATAGTGTTGATGTTTATCGGTGTGTATTCGATTAACGAACGCATGTTCGATGTTTACCTAATGTTGGGATTTGGCTTAATTGGCTATGTCATGGATAAGTTTAAATTTCCATTACCTCCTGTGGTATTGGGTTTGATCTTAGGTGGCTTTGCTGAAGAAAATCTACGCTTAACGCTGTTGATTGGTCAGGGGCAGTGGTCTGCTTTGTTTGCCAATACAACGAGCCTAGTGTTGGTGGCGATGACGATTGCTGTTGTCATTGGCCCAATGATCAAGCGTCGTCTTACCAAAAATCGTCAATCTAAAGGGGAATGATCATTTAGTTAGGCAAGGGGCTGCTTTTTAATGAAGCGGCCCCTGCTTTAGTAAGTACTCAAGAACCTTCCCTAGTTTTGTTAACAATAATAAATAAACTGAAATGCTACGGAGACTTATATGACTTTAAAAATGCTTGTTGCTAGTGCCATTATGGCTTGTTCAGTTGCAGCTCATGCGACCAATTGGACTGGTTACACCTATTCTTCTGTATCAACAACGGCGGCGGTGAAAGGGATGAACCGCATTAGTGAGCGTGTTGCTGCTGAAACCGATGGGGATTTAAAAATCAAAATCCACCTTGGTAAAACCCTGCAAATTAAATCCTCTGATATTACTCAAGCGGTAGGCGATGGTATTGTTGATTTTGCTGCTGACTTTTTCTTTTCTGGTAACGTACCGATTGCACGCGTACTGAATTTACCAATGTTAATTAATAACAACCAAGAGTGGAAAAAAGCCTACGCGGCGATGCAGCCAATGCTTGAAGACGCTTTTGCACAGCAAGATGTTGTGTTGCTAGGCGGGTATCGTTATCCACAACAGGTCTTTTTTACCACTTTTCCGGTTAATCAACTGAGTGACATCAGAGGTCATAAGATCCGCGTAACATCCCCTGAACAAGGTCATTTTGTTGAAGCTTTTGGTGGTTTGCCTATCACGCTATCTGGTAGTGAAGTACCCACTGCGCTTGAACGTGGCGTGATTGATGGCGTGTTAACGGCCAGTGCTGGTGGTGCTAAGAAGTGGCATGAATTTTTGCCAAATAATTACCGTTTTGCGGTGAACTACGGTAACTCCATGATCATCGCGAACATGGATTCTTTTGAAGATTTAGATAAGAAAGACCAAGCAACACTTCGTGCCATTGTTTCTGAAGAAGGCGAGAAAATTTCAGCTGAATTCATTGAAGATGAAAAAGCACAAATGGCTTTTCAGAAATCGAAAGGGATGACCATCGCGATGCCTGCTGACGGCGATGCTAAAAAGGCCAATGATTTACTTCGTCCATACTGGTCTGAGTGGGCAAAAGACAATGGCCCTCAATACGAAGAAGCATTGGCATTGGTCCTAAAAGCGATTGGTAAGTAATTATGCATTCCGAGCAACCTTTGAAAGGTGTAGCGCCCGCTGCACCTCTTTTTAATATTTTGGGTAAAAGCATTGGCGTGCTTTCTTCCGTGATACTGTGTGCGTTGGTCACTCTTGTGTCATTAGAAGTCTTTTTGCGATCGGTATTTGGTTACTCACTTGGTTTTGTTGAAGAGGTGACTGGGTATTTAGTGGTTGCGCTCACTTTATTTGGTGCGGCAATGGCTGTGCGAGCAAATTCTTTGTTCCAAGTACAAGTGGTGTTTGATGTTTTACCGCTTAAGTTAAAAAGGTTGCTTGGTACGCTATTTACACTTGTTGCCATTGTTATTTGTGTTGTCTTGGCTTGGAAAACCTTTGGTTTAGTCGAAAGCTCGTTTGGCCGTGGGAAGTTCGCGCCAACTGTATTGCGTACACCTTTATGGATACCACAAATGCTTTTACCTTTAGGTTTTACTGTCATTGGGGTGTTCCTACTGGAGCATCTCCTTATTCTGTTACGCATGAAAGAAGGCCATAACTAATGGAAGGCATTTTAATATTTGGTCTTCTTGTAGGACTTATTATTGGTGGGATGTGGGTGCAGTTTGCTGTTGCCAGTGCTGGACTCGCATACCTATGGGCAATTAAGGGCTTTGCTGGCTGGAAAGCTTTAGGCATAGTAAGTTGGGGCTCTGCGAATAGCTTTACCCTTGCTGCTATTCCGTTATTTATTTTAATGGCGGAAATCTTATTAGGGTCAGGGTTAAGTTCTCGACTTTATAACGGCGTATCGCCATTTGTGCGTCGCTTACCTGGTGGTTTGTTGCATACCAATATTGCTGGTAGCGGTATATTTGCCGCTATATCAGGAGGCAGTGCGCCAACGGCGGCGGCGATGTCGACAGTCGCGTTACCAGAACTGTCTTCACGTGGTTATAACGTCCGCTTGGTTTCTGGATCATTGGCGGCCGGGGGAACCTTAGGGATTTTGATTCCGCCTTCGATCACCATGATCATCTATTCAACCTTTACTGAAACATCGATCGCGCAACTATTTTCCGCTGGCTTATTGCCGGGGATTTTGTTGGCTGTGTTTTACATGGGCTTGATTATGATTCGATGCATCATGAATCCAAGCTTGGCACCTGCTGATAAAAGCAAGTTAACCTTTAAAGAACTTTACACCGCCGCTCTGGATGTACTGCCGTTCTTGATGCTGATCTTTATTGTTTTGGGCAGTATTTATGGCGGTATTGCCACACCAACGGAAGCTGGGGCTGTGGGCGTTTTAGGTGCCATGTTAATCGCAGGTATATACAAACGTTTGAACCTTGCTCTGCTGCAGAATGCGTTATCCCGTACGATCAAAATGAGCGGTAATATCCTGTTTATTGTTTTCACTTCGATGATTTTTGCTTACGCAACGGCCTTGTCTGGAGCAGGTGAAACCTTGGTGAACTACTTACAAGATGCTGATGTTTCACGCATTGCGTTTCTCATTATTGTGATGGTGATTTTCGCTATCTTGGGCTGTTTTATGGAAGGTTTAGGGATGATCGCGATTATTGTCCCTGTGATTTTTCCTGCTTTGATGGCATTGGATATTAACCTTATTTGGTTCGGAGTGTTTGTCGTTATTTTGGTGGAGTTGGGTCAGCTCACGCCACCATTGGGTGTGATCCTATTTGTGGTTGCTAGCTCTTCTGACAAGGTTAAAGTAGAAGATGTTGTCTTAGGGACGCTGCCATTTTTCATTGTGATTGTGGCCTTTCTTTTCCTATTGATGGCATTTCCTGAGATCGCTTTGTATTTACCCTCATTAACAACAGGTTGATATCATGACGTATCCTCTTCCAGAACCCACTGTATTTGATGCAGACGTTTTTACTGAGTTGCCTGAATCTTTACGTCGTCCCAATGAGACTTCTTATTGGGCGACTCGAAATAAGCGTGGCGCGACGGTTGATAGTTTCATTGAAGGTCCATCATTTGATCGAGATGGCAATTTATACTTTGTTGATATTCCATTTGGTCGCATTATGCGAGCGGATCCAGCAGGAAATGTGTCGCAAATCGCGGAATACGATGGTCAGCCTAACGGCTTAAAAATTCATCAAGATGGGCGAATTTTCATCGCTGATTTTCAGAATGGCATCATGCAACTGGACCCGAAGACAGGGGAAGTTAAAGCGGTCTTGAAGGACTGTGATTCTGAAGGTTTTAAAGGCTGCAATGATTTGCACTTTGGCCCTGATGGTTCCCTGTATTTTACGGATCAAGGTCAGACGGGATTGCATGATCCCACTGGTCGAGTCTACCGTTGGCAGCCTGAGACAGGTGAATTGACTTGCCTAATTGATACGGCCCCTAGTCCAAATGGCCTGGTATTAGATGTAAACAGTCATGTTTTGTATTTGGCGGTAACACGAGCGAATGCTGTATGGCGATTACCATTATCTGAGAGTGGTCGCGTTAACAAAGCCGGCTTGTTTTTGCAGTTTAATGGCGGTCGTGCGGGGCCTGATGGCTTGGCACTCACGGCTCAAAATGGTGTCGTTGTTTGTCAAACTGGCATGGGCTTGGTTTGGGTTCATGATAATTTAGGGCGGCCAATTGCCATTGTTCGATCTCCGAAAGGTTTGGGGACGACTAACTGTGCTTTTGGTGGCAAAGATTTACGAACTTTGTTTATTACTGAATCAGATACAGGAACTATCTTGAAAGTGGAGTTTCCAGAAGAGCTGAATATTTCAGGACACCCTATGTATTCAGGTTATATGGGCAGTTAATCATGATGAGTGGTGCAATTTGTACGGGTAAATAACCGTCAAATTGCCCGCTCATGTAGTTTAGCCATCCGTAGATGATGTTTGGTTTTCATCTGAAAGATTAAATGTCGGTGCAAACACGGTTTTCCCCGGTTTTCCTGGGATCTCTTTGGCCAGTCTTGGCACCAAATACCCCGGCAACTCAGCCGCAACTTTTCCCATTAGCTCTTGAGCTTCTTCGATGGCAATATCAAAGTGTGCTGCGCCTTCCACTGGGTCTAGGGTGAACATGTAGTAAGGCAGGATACCCGCAGAAAAGACCGCTTCGCTCAAGTTGACCTGAGCCTCTACTGAATCGTTGACCCCTTTTAATAGTACCCCTTGATTGAGCAAGGTGACGCCAGCGCTTTTTAATTTATACGCAGCATTAGCCAGTTCTTCATCCATTTCATTGGCGTGGTTAATATGCCACACCATGACGATATCGAGGCGGCTGGCCTTAACCCACTCTAGCATGGCTTTGCAAACACGGTTTGGAATCACCACGGGGAGGCGCGAATGAATCCGCAGCCGTTTAATTTGTGGCAAGGCTTCGAGTTTACGAACTTTGTCAGCAAGTAGCGCGTCTTTCATCATTAATGGGTCGCCACCACTTATGATGACTTCGTTAATTTTGGGGTGATCTTTTAAATAGTCGATTACCGAGTTCCACTCAGCTTGCGCTAATTGATTATCGCCATATGGAAAATGACGGCGGAAGCAGTAGCGGCAATTTACTGCGCAAGTGCCTGTTGTAATAACCAGTAAGCGGCGTTTGTACTTATGCACTATGGCTTTTTGTGGGTTGTGATCGGCTTCTTCGAGAGGGTCTTTTGTATACCCCGCCACTTTTTGCATTTCAGCAAGACTGGGCAATACCTGCAATAGGAGCGGGTCACGAGCATTACCGTATTCAATACGCGACAAATAAGGGCGAGGTACCAATAATTTGAAGTTCTGGTGCGCTTCTATGCCTTGTTGAGCAAGGTCTTTTGGTAGACCTAAATGCTCAATTAATTCCGGCAGGGAGGTGAGGGCCTGTGACAGGTGTTGGGACCAGCTTAAATTGTTCTTTGTTTGAATAGGGATCACGTCAAATATCTGCAAAATTGTGTTGTTTTAGGTTATGATTGCGCCAACTTATTTTGGCCTAATTGGCCTGTGGCTCTCAGAGATCTTTGCAAACGCTCTTTTTTGGCTTATTTAACCTTATTAAATACCCTAAAAAGAAGTTTGCAGAGATCTTGGGACTGACATGATACGCCAGTCAGAGCCTTTTCTCTAAAAAATACACTGTGAGGATGTATGGCTAATATTTCTACCAGCGATATGCGCAGCGGCGCGAAAGTAATGGTTGATGGTGATCCATGTGCGATTATCGACAATGAACACGTTAAACCAGGTAAAGGCCAAGCTTTTAACCGTTTGAAATTGCGTAACTTACGTACTGGCCGAGTTTGGGAGCGTACGTTTAAATCTGGTGATACGTTGGAATCTGCCGATGTAATGGACACCGATATGGAGTACTTGTACACCGATGGCGAGTTCTGGCATTTCATGGCTGTTGATGGTTCTTTTGAGCAACACGCGGCAGATGAAACAGCGGTAGGTGAAACGGTTAAGTGGCTAAAAGAGCAAGAAAGATACGTTGTTACTTTATACAATGGAGCACCTCTGGCGGTTGCTGCACCGAACTTCATTGAGCTTGAAGTAAAAGACACGGATCCAGGTGTAAAAGGCGATACGGCTAACGGCGGCTCTAAGCCTGCGTACTTGGTGACTGGCGCTATGGTTCGTGTGCCATTGTTCATCAACATTGGTGAAGTTTTACGTGTCGATACACGTACTGGCGAATACGTTTCTCGCGCTACAGGTAAGTAATTCCTAGTTTAGTGCAATGTGTCGTCCTAAAATAAGTTGACGATTTTTTGTTAAGCCAGTATGGATTCCATACTGGCTTTTTCATGCACTTCTTCTGGTGTTTTCATATTAAGACTTAAGTGAGGTCGATACCTATTATAGATATCAATAGACTCACTAATATGCCTTTCTAATTCTTTAAAAGTTCTGCATCTTCCAATCAAAAATTCTTGCTTCAATATGCCATTCACCCTTTCTGCTAACGCATTTTGGTAGCAGTCATAGCCATCTGTCATCGACGGCTTTATTTTATTGCGTTGTAATTCTTTTTGA